>DATITT010000340.1:0-5416 GCA_035467435.1 Arthrobacter sp.
CCCTTCTGCTGGGCCACGAGGGCCAGCCCGACGCCGGTGTTGCCGGAGGTGGGTTCCACGATGGTGCCGCCGGGCAGGAGCTTGCCGGTGCGTTCGGCCTCCTCGATCATCTTCACCGCGATGCGGTCCTTGATGGAACCGCCGGGGTTCAGGTATTCCAGCTTCACCAGGACCGTGGCCCCGATGCCGTCGGTGACGTGGTGCAGCTTGACGAGCGGCGTATTGCCGATGAGGTCCAGAACGGACTGGGCGTACTTCATAGGTACAAAGTTACCGTCTCCGCTCGCCCGGGGCGGCCCCGGGCATGTGGGGGCGGCTCAGGCGCCGATGTCGTTTCCGGTGGCCGCGGCGGCGCCTCCCTCCGGGGCCGCGTTCTGCCAGAGGCCAAGGATGTTGCCCTCGGGGTCTCTGAAGTAGGCGGCCCAGCCCATGGTGCCGACTTCCTGCCGTGGCGTGACAGTGCTGCCGCCCAGGGAATTGATCTTCTCCAGCGCCGCATCGATGTCCTCCACGTCCACCGTGACAACCGGGGACGTGAGGTCTCCCTCGCGGTGGAACATGCCGCCGTTGATGGACCCCGGCACAGAGGGCATGCCCGTCTCATCGGTCGGCGTCGTCATCAGCATGGCGTAGCTCATCTCCGGCATGGGGCTTATTTCCCAGCCGAACGCCGAACTGTAGAACTCCCGCGCACGGTTCTCATCGTCTGCGGGGATTTCGAAATGTATTACTCCGCCGGCCATCACACTCTCCTTAGAACAGGGGCTCGGGCCCCAGACCATGGCGCGGGCGGTCCACGCCACAGGGAAATTCTAGGTCTCTGCCGCGTTCTGCCACAGCCCCACAATGTTGCCCTCGGAGTCCTTGAAGTAGGCGTTCCAGCCCATCCCCGGAACTTCCATCTTTCCCCGGTACGTCGACCCGCCCAGCGCCGTGATCTTTTCCAGCGCGGCGTCGATGTCCTCCACGTCGACGGTGACAACCGGGGTGCTGATCCCCTCCTTGCGTTTGAACAGCCCGCCGTTGATGGAGCCGGGGACCGCGGGCCGTCCCAGATCGTCCAGCGGGGTGGTCATCGCCAGACTGTATTGCAGCTCCGGCATGACCTCGAAGCCCCAGCCGAACGCCGAACTGTAGAACTCCCGGGCACGGTTCTCGTCGTCCGCGGGGATCTCGAAATGTACTACTCCGCCAGCCATCATGCTCTCCTAGGAACAGGGATCCGGGCCCAAGGCCAAGCGCGGTTGCACCATGCCACAGCCGGAGTCTAGTACCGCTCAACCCCGGAGTTAAGGGCCGGAGTTAAGGGCCGTCCAGGCCCGGGCTTCGGCCGCGCAGTGACGGCCGCTGTCAGGCGTTCGTGGAATCATGGTCGGATGACCATTGCAGACGTCCCCGCCGGCATTGCCGCCGCGGCGGACGCCTCGCTGCGGTGGCTCCCGGGCGGCCCCTTTGACCTGATGCAGACCATCGGTACGCTGCTGCGGGGGCACGGCGATCCGTCCATCCGCACCGCGCCGGACGGCCTCTGGATGGCGTTCACCACGCCGTCGGGTCCGGCCACGCTCCGGCTGACGGTGGCTTGTCCGTCGGACTGCCCGCCGGCGGGTCCCGCCGTCGAGATCCGGGCCTGGGGGCCGGGTGCCGCCGATGCCGCCGATTCCGCGCCGCGGATGCTGGGCCGCGACGACGACTGGTCCGCCTTTGATGAGCCCGGGTTCCACGCGACCCTCCCCCGGATGGTTGTTGAGGCCCGGCGCCGGAACCTGGCCGTGCGGCTGCCCGCCACCGGCCGCCTGATCGACTCCCTGGTGCCCACGATCCTGGAGCAGAAGGTCACCGTGATCGAGGCCCGGCGCGGCTACCGCTACCTGATGTACCGTTTCGGCACCCCCGCCCCCGGCGCCGGCACCGTCGCCCCGGCGAACCTGATCGTGCCGCCCACTCCCGAGCAGTGGCTGCGCATCCCGTCCTGGGAATGGCACAAGGCCGGGGTGGGTCCGCAGCGTTCGGCGGCCGTCATGCGCGCACTGCGCTCCGCCGCCGCGCTGGAACGGCTCGCCGGGCTCCCGGCCGCGGAGGCCTCGGCGAAGCTGCAGACCATTCCCGGCATCGGCGCGTGGACCGCCGCGGAGGTCGTGCAGCGCACACACGGCTGCCCGGACTCCATTGCGGTGGGCGACTACCACCTCGCGGCGTATGTGGGTGCGGCGCTGACCGGCCGCCGGACCGACGACGCCGGGATGCTCCGGCTGCTGGCCCCCTGGGCCGGGCACCGGCAGCGCGTGGTCCGGATGATCAGCCTCAGCGGCTTCCGCAAACCGACCTTCGGCCCGCGGATGACCATCCAGGACCACCGCGGCCACTAACGGCCCGCCCCTCCGCAAAGCAACGCGGGGTCAGATCCGGCCCATCCGGAGCCCCTTTTTTGGGCGCTACGTGACCCCGCGTTGCTGTTAGAGGCTCAGCCGGGCCACTGCTTCCTGCCGCATGTCCACCTTCCGGATCTTGCCGGAGACAGTCATCGGGAAGTCCTCGCGCACGTCCACGTAACGCGGGATCTTGTAGTGCGCCAGCTTCCCGCGGCAGAAGTCCGCCAGGCTGACGGCATCCATCGGGGCGGCACCGGGCTTGAGGATGACGCAGGCCATCAGCTCCTCGCCGTACTTGGCGTCCGGCACGCCGATCACCTGAACGTCCTGGATGTCCGGGTGGGTGTACAGGAACTCCTCGATTTCGCGGGGGTAGACGTTCTCGCCGCCGCGGATCACCATGTCCTTGATCCGGCCCTCGATCACGATGTAGCCGTCCTCGTCCATCCGGGCCAGGTCCCCGGTGTGCATCCAGCCGTCGGCGTCGACCGCCTCGGCGGTCTTGTCCGGCTGGTTCCAGTAGCCCTTCATGACGGAGTACCCGCGGGTGCACAGTTCGCCGATCTCGCCGCGCTGCATCACGTCGCCGGTCATCGGGTCCACCACCTGGCTCTCCAGGTGCGGCATGGTCCGGCCCACGCTTTGGGTGCGCTGGGCCATCGTGTCCACGCTGCGGGTCATGGTGGATACCGGCGAGGTCTCCGTCATGCCGTAGCAGATGGCCACGTCCGCCATGTTCATCTCCGAGATGACGCGGTTCATCACCTCGATGGGACACAGCGAGCCCGCCATCACCCCGGTGCGCAGGGTGGAGAGGTCGTAGGAGGCAAAGTCCGGCAACGCGAGTTCGGCGATGAACATCGTGGGCACGCCGTACAGCGACGTCCCGCCGAAGTCCTGCACGGCTTCCAGCGCCGCGGCAGGAGTGAACCCCCGGCCCGGGATGATGGTGGCGCAGCCGTGGCTCAGGGCGGCCAGGTTTCCGATCACCATGCCAAAGCAGTGGTAGAACGGCACCGGCAGCACCACCCGGTCGTGCTCGGTGTACTCCAGCAGATCGCCGATCGAGTAGCCGTTGTTCAGGATGTTGTAGTGCGAGAGCGTGGCCCCCTTCGGGAAGCCGGTGGTGCCGGAGGTGTACTGCAGGTTGATCGCGTCGTGGGGATCCAGTTCGGCCATACGCGCCTTCAACACGGAATGGGCGACGTCGTCGGCCCGCTTGAGCAGCTCCGCCCAGGTCCGCTCGGCGTCCGTTTCGGGGACGCCTGCCGTGAGGGCGGGCTGGCCGGCGTCGGGCAGGAACACGAGTTCGCGCAGCTCCGGGCATTCGGCCAGCGCCTGCCGGGCCATGCCGGTGTAGTCGCTGTTGCGGTCCGACGGCGCCGCGACCAGCATCCGCATGCCGTTCTGCTTGACCACGAATTCCAGCTCGTGGCTGCGGTACGCGGGATTGACGTTGACCAGGACCGCCCCCACCTTGGCGGTCGCGTACTGCAGGATGGTCCACTCGGCGCAGTTCGGGCTCCAGATGCCGATCCGTTCACCCTTGGCCACGCCCAGGGCGAGCAGCGCGCGCGCCACGCGGTCGACGTCGTCGTTCAGCTTGGTGTAGCTCCAGCGCCGGGCCTCTTCCCCCGGCACCGCCGCGGCCTCGATCAGGGCGTCGTGAAAGGGGAACCTGGCCACGATCCGTTCGAAATTGTCGCCGATGGTTTCCTCGAGCAGCGGGACGTCAGTGTCCCCGGCTGTGTATGCAAGCATGATGTGACGCTACCAACACTCGGCCGTCAAAAGAAGACTAAAGCTTGGATGTCCTACGAAATCTTCGGGACACACTGCCGCCGCCCGGTATTGTGAAATGCATGAGCGCACCCATTGACCTTCAGGCCATCTTCATCCCCAACCACGGCGAGTTCTTCCGTGTGAAGCTCGCGTTGGAGATCGCGATTGACGAGGTGGTCAACGAACCCGGCTGCATCCGGTACGAGCTCACCGAGGCCAGCGAGGCCAAGTTGGTGCTGACCGAACGGTGGGCCTCGCAGGAGGACCTGGACAAGCACTCAAAAGGCACCGCGGTCCAGGACCTCAATGAATCCCTCAGCGCCCTGCTGGCCGAGCCGGTCCAGCTCCTGAAGCTCTAGGCGGACCCCCCAACAAAGCACAACAGAGAACGCGGGGTCACTCCGCGCCCATTGATCCGAGAATCATGGGCGCGGAGTGACCCCGCGTTGCTGTATGCCGGTCAGGGAGGCGCTTAGGCCTCGGGGATCTGGCTGCCGTCCTGCTTGTTGTCCTGCTTGCCGGGCGCCGCGGCGGCCTCGGCCTGGGACCGGGCCACGTGCGCGTGGACTTCTTCCATGTCGAGGGCCTTGACCGCGTCCACGACCTGCTCCAGCTGCTGGGCATTCAGCGCGCCCGGCTGGGAGAACACGAGCACCTTCTCGCGGAACGCCATCAGCGTCGGGATGGACGTGATGCCGGCCTCGGCGGCGAGCTGCTGCTCGGCCTCGGTGTCCACCTTGGAGAAGACGACGTCCTGGTGCTTCTCGGAAACTGCGGCGTATGTGGGTCCGAACTGCTTGCACGGGCCGCACCATTCGGCCCAGAAATCGCCGAGGACAATGTCGTTGTCCTCGACGGTAGTTGCGAACATTTCACCTGTAATGTCTACGGTAGCCATGGGTCAACGGTACGCGAGCAGCCCCGGCTTGTCCCCTGCATTTCGCTGTTGGCACATCCATGTGACGGCCCCCGGCCCACCCTGCCATCCGGCCCGGGGCCCTAGGACCCTAGCCCGCACGGCGGCCACGGCCTACCATCGGCGCCATGCCCCCAGACCCGGTAGACACCACCAGCCAGGCCATCACGGTCGACTCCCTGTCCAAGAAGTTCGGCCACCGAGAAGTACTGCACGGCGTCAGCTTCGGCATCGAGAAGGGCTCCGTCTTTGGCGTGATCGGGCCCAACGGCGCGGGCAAGACGACCGTCATGAGGTGCCTGCTGGACATCATCCGGCCCACCGCCGGAGCGTCGACGGTACTCGG
>DATITT010000341.1:0-2509 GCA_035467435.1 Arthrobacter sp.
GATAACGGCGCGGACCTCGGCGGCAGTAATGGGCGGGGACGCGTCCTGGAGCTTCGCGAGCTCGGTGGCGTACTCCGGCGGAAGCACGTCCGTGCGCGTTGACACGATCTGGCCGAACTTGATGTAGACGGCGCCGAGGTCCTCCAGGGCAAGCCGGACGCGCACCGGCAGGCCCACCCCCCGGGGCGGAAGCCGGTGCCTGGACGGGGCCCCGCCCTCGGGCCGGAGCCTGTCCAGGCCCAGGGCCCCCAGCGCGAAGCCCAGCCCGTGCCTCGTCAGGGTCTCCACGATGTCCCGGAACCGGTCCCGCCGTGCGCTCATGACGCCAGACTACACGCGGGTACGCCGAACGGATTAGGTGGTCAGAGCCAGCCCTTCCGTTTGAAGACGGCGTACATCAGGGCGGCGGTGGTGGCCATCAGCGCGATGGCCATCGGGTAGCCGTAGCTCCACTGCAGCTCCGGCATCGCATGAAAGTTCATGCCGTAGATGCCCGCGACAACTGACGGGGCGAAGAAGATCGCCGCCCAGGACGAGATTTTCTTCACCTGCTCG
Source organism: Arthrobacter sp. (assembly GCA_035467435.1). Lineage (GTDB taxonomy): Bacteria > Actinomycetota > Actinomycetes > Actinomycetales > Micrococcaceae > Arthrobacter. The sequence goes on from DATITT010000341.1 coordinate 556, forward strand.
TTCTGCTCGGCGCTGGCCTCGTTCTGCCGGTTGGCCGTCAGCGTGCCGTCGAGGGTGAGGGCGTTCTGCAGGAGGTCCCGGAAGGAATCAGCACGGGAGATCAGCCGCTCCACGTGGTCTTCGACGTCGCGGAGGTTGTGCCGGAGCTCGGATTTCACCTCGTACTTCTCGAAGCCGCGCCGGAGCAGCTGCATCATGGCGGGGAGCGGATGGATGGCGCGCTGGAACTGGATGACTTCGCGGGCCAGTTCGTAGATCCGCCGCGAGACAGTAGTATCGCCGCTGAACAGCTGGTCCTCGATCTCATCGATATCGTTCTCCAGCCCCGCCACGACGGGGACGTAGTCGTCCACCACCTGGTCCATCAGGGCGTAGAGCACAGCCTCGGGGCCGTGGCACAGGAGGTCGGGGCGCCGCTCCAGTTTTCGCCGCACCTGCGCCACCCCGCCGGTCTCGGCGTGCCGGACGGTGACGACGAAGTTCTTGCCGGTGAAGACATGAAGCTCACCGAATTCCACGGTTTCCGACGCATCGAGGTACCGCGCGGGCCGCAACACCGTGAAGAGGATGTCGTCGTAGCGTTCGAGTTTGGGGCGCTGGTGGGCCGAGATGGCGTCTTCGACGGCGAGGCTGTGCAGCCCGAATTCCGCCGCGACCGCGGCCATTTCGTCCTCCGTCGGACGGTACAGGCCGATCCACGCCATCCCGCCGTGCCGGCTCAGGGTCTCGAAGGTCTGCTCGAGGCTCTGCGGCTCGGCGCTGCGCACACCGTCAACGTAGACGGCGTTATCGATGATAGTCACGGGCTTATTATCCCGTCTCCTGCGGCCGTGGCCGCGCAGGTCCCGCCGCCCCGGCGGGACAACCGGGCCGAAGGATCACTTCGCCTTCGCGGGGGCCAGCGAGCTGCCCTGGACCAGCCGGTTGATCAGCGGTTCGGTGCGGTACTGGATATGGGTGTGCAGGGCAAGGACGGTCTCGGTCCGGATGACGCCCCTGATCCGCAGGATGGAACGCAGGGCCGCCTGCAGATTGTGGGTGTCCGTGGCCACCACCCGGCACCACACGTCGCCGCGTCCGGAGATCTCGTGGACTTCCAGCACCTGCGCGATCAGGCGCAGGGCTCCCACCACGCCGTCGAGTTCCCGGTGGGTGACCTCGATCGTCACGAAGGCGACGACGTCGTAGCCCACCGCTTCAAGATCGATCTCCCGGCCGCCGTCGTGCAGCAAACCCGACCGCTGCATGCGCCGCACGCGGGACTGTGCGGTGTTGCGCGCAATGCCCAACTTCTCGCTGAGATCGCCGATCTGGATCCGCGGGTCCCGGATCAGCTCCAGCAGGATTTTCAGGTCGGTGGGGTCAAGACTGTTCAAATCGTCACTCCGGTTCACTCAGGTGGCAGCTGATTGACTGTTTTGATCAATTCTGGCATGGAGTTCAGACTGAAGCGGGCAGTAATGCCTCAGTCTGGAGGTATCGAATCAGTACGGGCTGGCGATTCCCCCACCACAGGGAACACGCGGCCCGCTTCCACGCAAGGGCACGGTATGACGGTCTTCAGCGAGCTTCGCATGCGCCCCGCCACGGCAGAACGCTGGGGCTGGGACGCCTCCACCACCGCACGGCTGGTGATGGCCGGCGTCGTGATTTTCACGCTGCTGGTCGGCGCGAATCTCGCCACGCCGCTGTACCCGCTGCTGCAGGCCAGACTGGGCATCACCGCCTTCGACGTCACGGTGGCCTTCTCCGCCTACGTCCTGGCGCTGGTGGCCACCCTGATCCTGGCGGGCCACTGGTCCGACCACATCGGCCGCCGGGCCGCCCTGGTCCTTGCGGTGCTCGTGGGGCTGGCCGGCGGCTCCGTCTTCGCGACGGCGGACAGCCTGTTCGCGCTGTGTGCCGGCAGGGCGCTGCAGGGCATTGCGGTGGCGCTCGCCACCGGCGCCAGTTC
>DATITT010000342.1:0-16122 GCA_035467435.1 Arthrobacter sp.
GAGAACTGGTGCGGGTAGTAATTGACCCGTGTTTCAGGGTCCGGGATGCCCACCTTGCGGAGCGCCTCAATGGCGCGGCTTTTGGCTTCCCCGGCGCTGACCCGCCCGCCTCCCCCGTGGCCGGCATGGGAGCGGATGCCCTCGGCAATCTGCCAGCCGACCGTGAAGACCGGGTTCAGGGCGGTGGACGGTTCCTGGAAGACCATGGCCACGTCGCGGCCCCGGATCTCCCGCAGCTTCGCCGGGCTGACGCTGATGACGTTGTTGCCGTTGATCAGCACCGCCCCGGAGCTGATGGCCGTCTCCGGCAGCAGACCAAGGATGGTCTTCGCGGTCACGGTCTTGCCGGAGCCCGACTCGCCCACGATCGCCACGACCTCGCCGGGGTTGACCTGAAGGCTGACGTCCTTGACGGCGTAGACGTCGCCGGCATCGGTGGCGAAGGTGACCTTGAGGTGGTCGATGTCGAGGACCGGGCCGGCGCCCGTGCCGGGCTTGTCGATGTTGATGGTCATGAACTTCTCACTTCTGCTTCGAGTGCAGCCTGGCCGCCGGGAGTGGAATCCGGGCCGCTCTTGCCGGAGACAGCCTTCTTGCGGCCCCGCAGGCGGGGGTCGTTGAGGTCGTTGATGCTCTCGCCGACCAGCGTCAGGCCCAGGACGGTGAGCACGATCGCGAGGCCCGGGTAGACGCCCGTCCACCAGATGCCGGACGTGGTGTCCGCCAGTGCCTTGTTGAGGTCGAAGCCCCACTCGGCGGCCGACGTCGGCTCAATGCCGAAGCCCAGGAAGCCCAGGCCGGCGAGGGTCAGGATGGCCTCGGAGGCGTTGAGGGTGAAGATCAGGGGCAGCGTGCGGGTGGCGTTCTTGAAAACGTGCAGGCGCATGATGCGGATGTTGGAGGCGCCCACGACCTTCGCCGATTCCACGAACGGTTCCGCCTTCAGCCGGATGGTCTCGGCCCGGATGACGCGGAAATACTGCGGGATGAAGACGACGGTGATGGAAATCGCCGCCGCGAGGATGCCGCCCCAGAGGCTGGACCTGCCGCCGCTGATGGCGATCGCCATCACGATGGCCACGAGCAGCGGCGGGAAGGCGTAGATCGCGTCGGCAATCACCACGAGGGTCCGGTCCAGCCAGCCGCCGATGTACCCGCTGACCAGGCCCAGGATCACGCCGATGAAGATCGACATGATCACGGCAACAACAATCACCAGGACGGCGGTCTGCGCCCCCCAGACAACGCGGGAGAAGACGTCATAGCCGCCGACGGTGGTTCCCATCAGGTGCTTTCCGCCGGGCGCTTGCTGGGCCGGGAAGCCGCCGTCGCCGTCGGAGATCTGGGAAAAGCCGAAGGGCGCGATCAGGGGCGCAAAAAGCGCGGTCAGCAGGAAGGCTGCGGTGAGGACGAGTCCCGCCACCAGCATGCCCCGCTGCAGGCCGACGCTCTTGTTGAAGTGCGAGATGACCGGCAGGCGCCGGAACCACGGTCCCCGCGGGTCTTTGATGGGTTCGGTAACGGCTGTGGTGCTCATATCAGTACCTCACGCGGGGGTCGATCAGCGCGGCGATAATGTCCACGAAGAAGTTGGTCACGGCCACGATCACGGCGAGGAGGACGACGATCCCCTGGACAGCCACGAAGTCGCGGGCTGTCAGGTAGGTCGCGAGCTGGAAGCCGAGGCCCTTCCATTCGAAGGTGGTTTCGGTCAGGACCGCGCCGCCCAGCAGCACGGCGATCTGGAGGCCCATCACAGTGATGATGGGAATGAGGGCCGGCTTGTAGGCGTGCTTGGTGACGAGGCGGTATTCGCTGACACCGCGTGAGCGGCCGGCCTCGACGTAGTCCTTGCCGAGTGTGCCGATCACGTTCGTCCGGACCAGGCGCAGGAAGATGCCGGCGGTCAGCAGGCCTAGGGTCAGGGCAGGAAGGACTGCGTGCGCCATCACGTCCGCCAGTGCGGCCATATTGCCGCTGCGGAGGGCGTCCAGCCAGTAGATGCCCGTTGGCGACTCAAGCGCGGTCAGGGCAAGCTCATTGCCGGGCGTCGCACGTCCGGCGACCGGGAGCCAGCCCAGCCAGACGGAGAACGTCAGTTTGAAGAGCAGCCCGGAGAAGAAGACCGGCGTGGCGTAGCAGAGGATCGCGAAGACCCGCAGCCCGGCGTCCGGGCCCTTGTCGCGCCGGTGCGCGGCGATCAGTCCCAGCGGAATGCCCACGACCAGGGCCACCAGCAGGGCGTTGATGGTCAGCTCCAGGGTGGCTGCGCCGTAGGTGGCGAGCATCTCCGCGACCGGGCGGTTGTCGGACAGGGTGGTGCCGAAGTTGCCGGTGATGAGCTGGGCCAGGTACTCGAAGTACTGCAGAAAGATGGGCCGGTCGTAGCCGGCGGCGGTGATCCGTTCCTGGAGCTGTTCCGGCGGAAGCCGGCCTCCCAGGGCGGCCGTGATGGGATCACCGGTGGTCCGCATCAGGAAAAACACCATGGTGACCAGGATGAGGATCGTCGGGAAGATCAGGAAGAACCTGATCAGGATGTATCGGCCCAGTCCCCCACCGGACGTTTTTTTCTTTATCGGCAGAAGGCCTTCGCCGTCGGTCGGCGGCGCCTCGATAAGTGTTGTCATTGGTACCTAAATGTGTGTTCCGGGAGCCTCGTGAGCTGCGGAATCGGTTGTCCCGTATCAGCACCAGAGGCGGGACGCCGTGTGGGCGCCCCGCCTCGTTGGCTGGTCAGAACCGGATGGGGAATGTGACCTACTTGGAGATAACACCAAGGCGGGTCTTGAAGGAAGCGTCCAGGGTCTGGTCAACACCCTTGACGTCCTTGCCTGCGACCATCAGCTGGGCGCCCTGCAGCAGCGGCAGCGTTGACAGGTCCTCGGCGACGGCGGTCTGGGCCTCGCCGATGACCTTTTCGCGCTCCGCCTTGTCAACGGTGGTCAGCTGCTTGTTGATCAGCTCCGTGACGGCGGGGTTTTCGTAGTGGTTCTTCAGGAAGTTGCCGGGGACGAAGAACGGCGTGAGGTAGTTGTCGGCGTCGGAGTAGTCCGGGAACCAGCCGAGCTGGTAGACGGGGTAGGCATCTGCCGTGCGGTCCTTGGCGTAGGTGACCCACTCGGTGGACTGCAGTTCAACCGTGAACAGGCCCGACTTCTCGAGCTGTTCCTTGATCATGGCGTATTCGTCGCCCGAGGACTTGCCGTAGTGGTCCGGGTTGTACTGGAGCTTGATGGTGACCGGACCGGTGACGCCGGCGTCCTCGAACACCTTCGTGGCCTTGTCGAGGCTCGGCTTGCCGCTGCCGTCGCCGTACATGTCCTTGAGCGGCTGGATGGCGCCGACGAAGCCGTCGGGAACAACGGAGTAGGCCGGCAGGTAGGTGCCCTTGTAGACCTGGCTGGCGATCGCGTCGCGGTCGATGACGTGGGCCATGGCCTGGCGGACGGCAAGGGCCTTCGCGGGATCGGCGTCGGCGGCCTTGGCGCCGAACGGCATGGTGTCGAAGTTGAAGACGATGTAGCGAAGCTCGCCACCCGGTCCCTTGTGGACCGTGACCTTGGAATCCTTTTCCAGGTCAGCGGCGTCGGTCGCCGTCAGGCTGCGGCCGGCGACGTCGATGTTGCCCTGCTGGACATCCAGCTTGAGGTTGTTCGAATCGGCGTAGTACTTGATCGTGGCGCCGCCGTTGGCCGGCTTGCCCAGCAGGCCCTGGTAGTCCGGGTTGGCCTTGAGGCTGACGAGCTCGTTCTTCTTGTAGCTCTCGATCGTGTAGGGGCCGGCGAACGGCTTGCCCTTGACGATTTCGTCGTCGGTCATCAGCTTGTCCGCCGGGAAGACCTCTTCGTCGATGATCGGTCCCGCGTTGGCGGCGAGGACGCCGGGGAAGACCTGGTCGTTGCCGGCCTTGAGCGTGAAGACCACGGTGGTGTCGTCCGTGACGGTGACCGAATCGAGGTTGCCGAGGAGGGACGCCGGGCCGTTGTCATCGGCGATGCCGACGACGCGGTCGATCGAGAACTTCACGTCGGAGGACGTCAGCGCGTTGCCGTTGGCGAACTTCAGGCCGGGCTTGAGCTTGACGGTGTATTCGGTGGGGCTGGTGAAGGAGGCCGACTCGGCAATGTCGGGAGTGGAGTCAGCGGTGCCCGGCTTCGAGTTGAGCAGGAACGGGTAGATCTGGTTCATCACCATAAAGGAGCCGGCGTCGTAGGAGCCGGCCGGGTCGAGGGTGACGACCTTGTCGGTCGTGCCGTACGTAATGGTGCCTCCGCCGGCCGCGCTGCCGGTCGCCGTTCCGCCGCCGGAGGGGCCGGTGCAGGCGGTCAGTGCGAAGGCGGATACCCCGGCGAGCGCGATGGCGCTCTGCAGGGCCTTTTTGTTCATTGCCATCTGTGAACTTTCTGTTCGATGAGTACTAGTGCGCCGCCCGGAAGAGACGTTGGTCATGACCCGGGGGCAGAACACTGTCCTGATTGACTGATTCAACCAGACGACCATCCGGTGAATCGTTACATCTTGTGAGATGAGACACAAAATTTACACTATCGCGCAGAACTCATCATTATATTCAGGATTCCCGCCTGAATTTCGGCAGGGTGCAGGGTGCAGGGTGCAGGCTCGCGGCGCACGGGCGCGGACGCCCCGGAAACATGCGAAAAGCCGCACACCGGCGGTGTGCGGCTTTCGGGCGGCGGCGCAACGGCCGCCGGCCGGGGCCGTCCCCTGGTGCCCGGAGGCCTAGAGTGCGGCCCGCTGCAGCGATCGCGCGGCGTCGATGGTGGCCTGGCCCAGCACGCGGCTGCCCTGGTACAGGACCACGGTCTGGCCGGGGGCCACGCCGCGCAGCGGCTCCGTCAGGGTCACGACGAGGCTGCCGCGCCCGCCGGAGCCGGCGCCGCCGCCGGCTGGACCGTCGCCCGGACCTTCGGCCGGAACCCCGACGTCCGCAGGCAGGCGTTCCATCCGCGCTGTGGCGGGCACGGGGTCGCCGTGGGCGCGGACTTGGGCATAGCAGTCGAATTCTTCGCCGGCAGCCACTTCGGCGATCGGCAGCCCGGCCCAGGAGACCTTGATGCCGCGGATCTCGTCGATGGCCAGGAGCGCCTCCGGGCCCACGACGACTTTGTTCTCCTTCGGCCGGATTTCCAGGACGAAGCGGGGCTTGCCGTCAGCGGCCGGGGTGCCCAGCTTCAGCCCGCGGCGCTGGCCGACCGTGAACGCGTTGGCGCCGGGGTGCTCGCCGACCTTCGCAGCGGACTCGTCCACGACGTCGCCGGTGGTCATCTCGATCTTCTCGGCCAGCCAGCCGGCGGTGTCGCCGTCCGGGATGAAGCAGATGTCGTGGCTGTCCGGCTTGTTGGCCACCGACAGCCCGCGGCGCTCGGCTTCGGCCCGGACCTCGGCCTTGGACGGCGTGTCCGCAAGCGGAAACATGGAGTGCTTAAGCTGTTCGTGGGTGAGCACGCCAAGCACGTAACTCTGGTCCTTGGCCCAGTCCGCGGCGCGGTGCAGCTCGGGATTGCCCTCGGCGTCGCTGATCACTTTGGCGTAGTGGCCGGTGCAGACGGCGTCGAACCCCAGGGCGATCGCCTTCTCCAGCAGCGCGGCGAACTTGATCCGCTCATTGCAGCGCATGCAGGGGTTGGGGGTGCGTCCCGCGGCATATTCGTCGATGAAGTCCTGGACCACATCCTCCTTGAAGCGCTCCGAGAAGTCCCAGACGTAGTAGGGAATTCCGAGCACATCGCAGGCCCGCCAGGCATCGCGGGAGTCCTCGATGGTGCAGCAGCCGCGGCTGCCGGTGCGCAGGGTACCCGGCATCCGGGACAGCGCGAGGTGGACGCCGACGACGTCGTGTCCCGCCTCAACGGCGCGGGCTGCGGCAACGGCGGAATCGACGCCGCCGCTCATGGCTGCAAGAACTCGCATACTGACTTTCTTTGGGGTTCGGGGGTAGGTGCCGGCACCGGCTGCTGCTGGACGCAGAAATAACACAATGCCCGCTTCACCAGTCTATCGCCACGCCGAATTCTCACCCAAAAAAGCCCTTGACGGCCCGGCACCTCACTTCTAGCGTCAGAAATAGTGGTGGTAGATTAGTCACCAGACACACGGCGCCCCGGTTATGCCGGCGGCCCCGGGAACCGAGCGCAACATGGCCACCGACACCATCGTGATCGTGGGCGGAGGACTCGCCGGCGCCACCGCTGCCAGGGCCCTCCGCGCCGAAGGGCATGGCGGGCCGGTGATCCTGCTGGCAGAGGAGCGGCACCACCCGTACCTGCGCCCGCCGCTGTCCAAGGAGTACCGGCTGAACAAGGCCGACGACGATGCCCTGCCCGTGGTGCCGGCCGGCTGGTACGCGGAGAACGGGGTCGACCTGCGGCTGGGCTCCCCCGTCACCGGGATCAATCCGGCTGCCCGCACCGTGACCGTCGGGGACGGCCAGACGCTGGACTACGGCTCGCTGCTGCTGGCCACCGGGGCACGTCCCCGGCGCCTTCCGCTGCCCGGCGCCGGTCTGGCGGGAGTCGGGACGTTCCGGACCGTGGAGGACAGCCGACAACTGCGCTCCGGACTGGCCGGCGGCGGCCGGAACGTGGTGATGGTCGGCTCGGGCTGGATCGGCATGGAACTGGCCGCGGCAGCGAGCGCCTACGGAAACTCCGTCACCCTGCTGGGGCTGGAGGATGTGCCGCTGGGCGCGGCGATCGGGCCCGAGCTGGGCGGCTTCTTCCGGTCACTGCACGAAGCGAACGGCGTCCGGTTCCGGCTCCCCGCCGCGGCCGCCGGGATCACGGGAGCGTCGGGGCAGGTCACCGGCGTGGTCACGGACGCCGGGGAGGTCCTGCCCGCGGATCTGGTGATCATCGCCGTGGGCGTGGCCCCCGAGGTGTCGCTGGCCGAAGCGGCGGGCATCGCGGTGCGGAACGGCATCCTCACGGACTCCTCGCTGCGGACCTCCGCGCCCGGTATTTTTGCGGCCGGGGACGTCGCCAACGCCCTGCATCCCTTCACCGGCGGGCACCACCGCAGCGAGCACTGGTCCAATGCCCTCAACGGCGGCAAGGTGGCGGCCAGGGCAATGCTCGGCCTGGCCGCCGCGCTGGACGCTGTCCCCTACTTCTACACCGACCAGTTCGGCGTCGGCATGGAGTACTCCGGCTTCCCGACACTCGTCGCCGGCCCGCCGACGGTCCGCGGCTCGCTCGAGGACAAGGAGTTCCTTGCCTTCTGGCAGCGCGACGGCAGGGTGGTCGCGGGAATGAGCGTGAACTGGCCCCGGTCCGCCAAGCCACAAAAGATCATCAAGCACCTCATTACAGCCAAAACTGCGGTGAGCCCTGATGCCCTCGCTGACCCCGGCGTCCCGCTGGACCAGCTCCTGCCGGACGCCTAGATCCTGACGGTGCCTGGCCCGTTCCTAGTTTGTGCCGCCGGCGGCCTGGCGGGCGACGGTTCCGGCGGTCTGGATGCTGGACTCGTGCCCCGCCATGCCGGCCTGGCGCGCGCGGGCGAAGGCGCCGGGCAGGGCAGCCAGCAGCGCATCGACGTCGGCCGCGGTGGAGGAATGCCCCAGGCTGAAGCGCTGGGCGCCCCGGGCGGTGTCCTCGTCCAGTCCCATCGCCAGCAACACATGGGACGGCCGGGGCACACCCGCGGTGCAGGCCGATCCCGTGGAGGATTCCACCCCGGCCAGATCCAGCAGGAACAACAGCGAATCGCCTTCGCAGCCGGGGAAGGTGAAGTGGGCGTTACCCGGCAGCCGTCCCGCACCGGGCGCCCCGCGCAGCACGGCGTCGGGCACCGCTGCCCGCACGCCGTCGATCAGCCGGTCCCGGAGCGCGCCGATGCGCGCCGCTTCCTCCGGAAGTTTGGCTGTGACGGCTTCGGCCGCCGCGGCGAAAGCTGCGATGGAGGCGGTGTCGAGGGTTCCGGAGCGGACGTCCCGTTCCTGTCCCCCGCCGTGCTGGACCGGGGTCAGTTTCACGGCGCGGCCCAGCAGGAGCGCCCCGACGCCGACCGGGCCGCCGATCTTGTGGCCGGAGATGGACATGGCGTCGAGGCCGCTGGCCCGGAAATCCACGGGCACCGAACCGAAGGCCTGGACCGCATCGGAGTGGACCGGGACGGCGGCCCGGTGCGCCAATCCAACGATCTCCGCGATGGGCTGGATGGTGCCGACTTCGTTGTTGGCCCACATCACCGTGACCAGGGCAATCGACGCCGGGTCCCGGGAGAGCTCTGCCTCCAGCCCGGCCAGTTCGACGACACCGTCTGCATCCACCGGCAGCCAGCAGACCTCGGCACCCTCGTGCCGCTCGAGCCATTCGACGGTGTCCAGCACGGCGTGGTGCTCGACGGCGGAGCACAGGATGCGGGTGCGGGCCGGGTTCCCGGCGTGCCGGGCCCAGTACAGGCCCTTGACGGCGAGGTTGTCGGCTTCGGTGCCGCCCGAGGTGAAGATGACTTCGGAGGGATGCGCCCCGGCCGCGGCCGCCAGCACCTCGCGGGCGTCCTCGACGGCGCGCCGTGCGCGGCGGCCGGATCCGTGCAGTGACGACGGGTTGCCGGTCCGGGCCAGTTCGCGGGTCAGCGCAGCCAGGGCCTCCGGGGCGAGGGTGGTGGTGGCAGCATGATCAAGGTAGACAGGCACAGGGCAATTCTACCTGCGGGCACGTTCCGGCACTGGTGTAGATTCGAGCGGTGAAAGCGTCCCTGTACCTGGTCCTGGCCACCCTCTTCTGGTCCGGTAATTACATCGTCGGCCAGGCCGCCGTCGCCTCGATGACCGCCCTGGACCTGACGTTCTGGCGCTGGGCGCTGGCTGCCGTGCCGCTGCTGCTCCTGGCCCACTTCGTGGAGAAACCCGACTGGCGGGCGGTCCTGAGCCGCTGGCCGGCGCTTCTGCTCCTGAGCGTACTCGGCATGAGCGGTTACACGCTCCTGCTGTACGGGGCGCTCGGCCAGACCTCCGCCGTGAACGCTGCCCTGATCACGGCGGCCAACCCGGCCCTGATCGTTGTGTTGGCCCTCGTGCTGCTCGGCGAGAGAACCACGCGCCTGGGCTGGCTCGGCGTCTGCCTCGGCTTGCTTGGCGTGCTGCTGGTGCTGACCCGGGGCGAGCCGCAGCGCGCTCTGAGTTTCTCCCTCAATAGCGGTGAAGTCATGATGATCGGCGCGATCATCATCTGGGCCCTCTACACGATCATCGCCCGCAGGCTGGCGGTCCCCGCCATTGCGGCCACCGCCGTGCAGGTGGCGATGGCGACCGTCACGCTGGCCCCCTTCGCCCTCGCCCTGAATGTGCGGCTTCCGGAGACGCCGTCTGAAGCCTGGTCGCTGGCGTACATCGTCGTCTTCCCGTCCCTGGGCGCCTACCTGTTCTGGAACATTGCGCTGAAGACCACCCCGCCGGGAACGGCCGGGAACTACCTCAACCTGATCGTTGTGTTTACGGCGGTCATCACCGTGGCACTGGGGACGGCGCTCACCCTTGTCCAGATCGCGGGCGGCGTCCTGGTGATCGCGGGCGTGCTGCTGACCGGTCGGAACGGGCAGCCAAAACCCGCTGCCGCCGTCACTCCGAGCCTTGCCGCCTAGGGGCCGGTCTGCTGACTCAGCCGGACGGGGGAACGACGGCGATCCGCGCTTCTGCCTCACTGCGTGCAGCGGCCAGGGTCGCGGCATCGGGGCAGGAGACGGACAGGTACACGGAGGAGGCCGACTTGCTGAACAGCCGGGCGTAGATGGCGGTAGCCCTGGCACCGGCCGGCTCTCCGCCCGCGAGCACCAGGACCTCGACGCGCGGAGCGGGCCCGCCAGGTTCCCCGCCCCAGCGCAGCGTCTCAGCTTTCAGGTAGCCCGGAAGGATGCTGGCATCCAGGTAGTGGAAGAGCGCCTCGGTGGACGCCCTGTCATCCCCGGAAAGGGCGAGGGCTGATTGGTTGGTCCGCACCCCTGCCGAGACGACACAGCCGTCCTCCCTGAGGTACTCACTCGTGCCGGCCACGTTTTGCTTGCCGGGTTTCCATCCCGGCGCCTCACGGAGCCCGTCGGAAAGCTGGACGGGCACCCCGGCGGCCAGGGTGCCCCCGGCGGCGAACGGCATGTCCTTCGCCGCAACGGCAGCTGCGTCGTGGCCGGGGGTGATGGTGGGGGTGGCGAGGGTCGGTGCCGCCGGCGCCGCCTGGGCTGCAGAGGGGTCCGGAACGCCGACGCTGCAGCCGGCCAGCGTGGCCGCGACGGCGAGCGCCAGGAACGCGAGGCACCCCCGGCTCCCCCGGTGCTCCCGGGGCCGGATGGACCCACGGGGCGCGCGGCGGGGACTCGGGCACAGGCCTGCCGCCGCCGTGGTCCCGGTTTCCCCTGTCTTTCCCATGCCCCGCCCCAACTTCGCTGTCCCCGTTCCGCATTCTGCCCGGGCCTCCGCACGATTCTAGACTCTCCCCGAGAGGGCCCCGGCCCCGGCGGTCCGGAAGTACCCGGCGGCTTCGTTGCCGGCGTGCCGCCCGCGGCCACCGCTTGCCCGCGGGTTGACGGCGCCGGCGGTCGGTACGCTGAAATATGCCAGCCGCCGGGAACCATCCGTGCCGGTACGCTCGTTCTTCCCCTTGCCGGTTAAACTGGCCAGGCCGGACGTCCAGGATGGGCTGGCACCATCGACGCAAAGGATTCTTGCTTGACGCAGGGCAACAGCTCGCATTACCAGGTCCTCCGGATCCCCGTGACGGCGACGGCTAAGGAAATCAAGGTGGCCTACCGCAAGGCCGCGCGCACCGCGCACCCCGATCACGGTGGCGACCCGGCCGCGTTCCGGCGCGTCACGCTGGCCTACGAGACACTGATCGATGCCAAGAGCAGGGCCGAGTACGACCGGTCCTACGGCAGCGGCCGCGGCGCTTTCGCCGGCCCGGCCCCGGACGAAGGAGCCCACTTCGATGCCCCGGCGGCCGGGAGCCGGGCCTCGGCCACCGTCCGGCGCCCCAACACGCCACGCAACACGGCCTCCGATGCCCCGGTCTACATCCCGCCCTTCGAGCAGTACGCGGGGACCGGTGAGGTGCCGCTGATCCCGGAGAGCCTGGCCCGCCAACAGGTCCACGGGCTGCCCCGCAAGCGGGGGATCTTCGGGGCCGAGGCCCGGATCCAGCGGGAACTGCGGACGGTGCAGCTCATCAGCCGGCAGATCCTCCCCGCCATCCAGGCCGCGCGGCTCATTAACGGGCTGCAGTCCCCGGCGGACAACAGCCACATCGACCATGTGGTGCTTTCCGGCTACCGCATGGCCATCATCGGCTCGATGCTGCTGCCGCCCGGAGCCTATGCCTGGAACGGCAGCGCCCTGACCCACGGCGGCAGGTCCATCGCACCACCCCAGCTGGCCCACGTGGTGCGCCGCATGCAGGACATCTTCCCGGAACTGAACGTCACCGGCTGGACCGTGGTCCACAGCACGGACGGCAACCTGCACGAACCGGTGATCGACCGGCACCGCCGCTCGGGGGCGCACGAGACCGTGCAGGTGGTCAACGCCGCCGGGCTGGCCCGGGGCCTCAAGCAGTTCCTGAGTTCCGGCCCGGCCCCCAACACTGTCATCGTTCCGGTGCTGGCCCGGCTGCTGCGCGGGATGCACTAGCAGGCTCGCTAGGATGGGACCGTGTTCCGCATCCTCTTCCATGCCCCAGAAATCCCCGGCAATACGGGCAATGCCATCCGGCTGGCCGCCATCACCGGAGCCGAGCTGCACCTGGTCGAGCCCCTGGGCTTCGATTTCTCCGACGCGAAGCTGCGCCGGGCCGGCCTTGACTACCACGACCTCGCCGTCGTGACCGTCCACCCGGACATCGACGCCGCCTGGGCTGCCCTCGCCCCGGACCGCGTCTTCGCGTTCACTTCCGACGGCGAGGCGTCCTACACGGACATCAGCTACCGGCCCGGCGACGTGCTGCTTTTCGGCCGGGAATCCGTGGGCCTGCCCGAGGAACTCAAACACGACCCCCACGTCACGTCCCGCGTCCGGCTGCCGATGCTGCCCGCGCTGCGCTCGCTGAACCTGGCGAATGCCGCCTCGATCGCGGTCTATGAGGCGTGGCGCCAGAACGGATTCGCCGGCGCCAGGCTGTAGGCACCACAACCATTTCCAGCTCCCCGCCCATCCGGAAGCCGTTCCGTCCCGAATCACTGCTGAAGCCCGGTTCCTCCAACGGGCGCAGGGTAACGGGGAAGGGAGCGAGGAGCGGCAGGTGACAACCGTGCAGGTGGATAGACGTCCAGCCCGGCCTGTTGAGGGCGACCACGCCCCAGCAGCAGCCCATCCTGACCCGCTATCGGCAGCAGGCACCTTATGCTTGAAGGTGATGGACACTCCCAACGCCCCGATCCCCGAGGCTTCCGCTCCCCCTGGCACGCCAACCGCTGTGAACCGCCGGCTCGGCGCACTGCTGGAGCAGATTGCCGCCGGCGACCAGGCAGCCTTCGCCGAGTTCTATGAGCTCACGTCACGGCGCGTCTTCGGCATGGCCCGGCGGGTACTGATCGATGTGGAACTCAGTGAGGACACCACGCAGGAGGTCTTCCTCCAGGTCTGGCAGAACGCCTCCAAGTTCAACCCTGAGGCCGGAAGCCCGCTGGCCTGGCTCATGACCATCTCGCACCGCAGGGCCGTGGACAAGGTCCGTTCCTCCCAGTCCTCCACCGACCGGGAAGCGAAATACGGCGCCAGCAGCCAGGACATCGACCACGATTCAGTCTCCGACGAGGTCGGCAGCAGGCTCGAGGCCGAGGCTGTGGTCCGCTGCCTGGGGACGCTGACCGATACACAACAGGAGTCAGTGCGGCTTGCCTACTACGGCGGCCTCACCTACCGGGAAGTCGCAGAAAAGCTCAACGCTGCGGTGCCCACCATCAAGTCCCGCATCCGCGACGGACTGATCCGGCTGAAGACCTGTCTGGGGGTGAGTTGAGATGACCGACATGAACGCACAGAACAACGGCCGTGTCCCCGGCGGTTTTGCCGCGGATATCGCCACTGACCTCGCCTCGGGACGCGCTGCAGACCTCGCCGAGGTGTATGCCCTGAACGCCGTGGACGACGCCGAGCGTGCCGCCATTGAGGGTTACCTCCTCTCGGCTCCGCAGCCCGAACGGGCCGCCTTCGACGATCGCGTGCGCCAGGCCCGGGAGACACTCGCGACCAGCTTTACCGCCGAGGAAGAACCGCCGGCAGGCCTGCTGGACCGGATCATGGCGTCCCTGCCCGGCCAGGACGCCGCCGCAGCGCCGGGCGCCCGGCAGTCTCAGGAGCCGCACCCGTCCCGGGAGCCGTCGGCGGTCCCGCCAGTCGTCGCCCACCCCGTCCGGGAGCCCTCCGGACTCCCGGTCACCGACGAGCTCGGCGCCGCCCGCAAGCACCGGGAGGAACGACGCCGGCCGCAGGGAATGCGCAACTGGCTCGTCGGCGTCGCGGCCGCAGCCATCATCGCCCTGGGCGGCGTCGGCGTCGGCGCCTACGTGGCGAACCAGAACGATCCGCTGAACCAGGTGCTGCAGGCCGGCGATGTGCGGCAGGCGACTGTCAACGTCACCGGCGGCGGCACGGCCACGGTGTCCGTCTCGCCGTCGAAGGATGCGATTGTCGTGAAGATGAACGACGTTCCGGCGCCGCCGGCGGGCAAGGTCTACCAGATGTGGCTGATCCCGAAGGACGGCTCCGCCCCGGTGTCCCAGGGCCTGATGGACGCGGAGGCGTTGTCCAAGCCGGCCGTCGTCAAGGGCATCAGCACGGCGGCATCCCTGGGCATCACGGTCGAACCGACCGGTGGTTCGGCCGTGCCGACCATGCCGACCGTGGCCGCCGCCCCGCTGGGAGCCTAGCGGCGGGACCTCACACCGACGAACGCACCAAAGAAGCCGGGCAGCCCGTGGACCTCCTGAAGGTCCACGGGCTGCCCGGCTTTGTGCCGGGTCGGCTACGGCCGGTTGGTGTCGAGGGCCTCGCGGACCTCGCCGCCGTGGAGGCCGAGCCGGTCGACGATTTCCTGCACTTCGTCCGCAGGGGCCGAACTGACACTCAGGGTGATGAAGTTCTCGTCCGCGGTGGGGGCTTCGAGCGCCTCAAACTGTGACTCGAGCAGGGACGGGGGCATATAGTGCCCGTGCCGGGACGCCAGCCGGTCCGAGATCCGGTCCTTGCTCCCGTCGAGGAACACGAAGACGACACCGTCGCCGCGCAGGACATCCCGGTACCGCTTCTTGAGCGCCGAGCAGGTGACGACACCGGGGATGCCGGAGCCTGTGTGCTGCCGGATCCACCCGGCGATGCTTTCCAGCCAGGGCCAGCGGTCCGCGTCGGTCAGGGGCTGCCCGGCCTGCATCTTCGCCACGTTCGCCGCGGGGTGCAGATCATCGCCCTCCGCGAAGTCCCAGCCCAGCCGGCCGGCCAGCAGGCCGGCCACGGTTGACTTTCCTGATCCCGAGACGCCCATGATCACGAGCACAGGGTGCTGCGCAGTCTTCGCCATTAAAGCCTGCCTTCCTCAATTAAATATGATTTAAACTGAGGCCAGTTTATGGGAGAGGCCGCGCGGGGGCAACACTAGAACCCTGCGATGGTCCCCGCGCCGTTGACCGCGACGACGTGGAACGCCTCCGCGCTGCGGCCGGCCGGCAGCCCACCCCGTTCCGCTGTCCGGAACATCAGCCCGCGGACAGTCCGGTCCATGGCCTCGATGTCGGGGTGCTGGCTGACGTGGATGTGGACCGCGGCGAGTTTGGCCTCGACATGTTCCGTCACATCGACGACGTGGTTTTCGCGTTCCTCCGGCCCGGCGAAGAGCCACAGCCACGGCAGTTTGTAGGCCCCCAGCCCCGCCTCGGCCAGCTCGGGATAGGCGAACGGGTTCTCCAGCGCCGGATACACCGCCCGGGTCACAGCCTCCCCCACCGCCAAATGGTCAGGGTGGCTCTTCTGGATCCGGTTCCAGTTCCTTTCCGGATGCATCGAGAGCACGACGTCGGGTCGGAGCTGCCGGATCAGCCGCACCACGTCGCGGATCACGCCGTGCGAGGGTTCCAGGTAGCCGTCGCGCTCGTGCAAATAGTGGATGTCGGTCACACCGACGAGGGCGGCGGCACGGCTTTGTTCCTCGTTCCGCAGCCGGACGATCTCATCCCGTTGCCCTGCATCAAAGCCGCCGGCATCCCCGTCGGTCATGATGCAGTAGCTGACCTGCACCCCGGCGGCGGTCCAGGCCGCGATCGTTCCGGCGGCGCCGAAGTCAATATCGTCCGGGTGCGCGGCGAAACAAAGCACCCGCTCGATCCGGTGCTGTTCCGGATCGAACGGGCTGTGCGCCTGGGTGGCGAAGGTGTTCAATCGATCAGCCCTTGCGCTTCTTGATTTCTGCGGTTGCCTGCGGCAGGACCTGGAAGAGGTCCCCGACGATGCCGAAGTCGGCGATCTCGAAGACGGGCGACTCGGCGTCCTTGTTCACGGCCACAATCACCTTGGCGGTCTGCATGCCGGCCTTCTGCTGGATGGCCCCGGAAATACCCGCCGAGATGTACAGCTGGGGCGAGACGGTCTTGCCGGTCTGGCCGATCTGCGCGTCGTGGCCGATCCAGCCGGCGTCCGTTGCGGCGCGGGAGGCGCCAATGGCGGCACCGAGCGCATCGGCCAGGTCCTCCACCGGGCCGAAGTTACCGTCGACGCCGCGGCCGCCGGCCACCACAATCCGCGCCTCGACGAGGTCCGGGCGGCCGCTGGCGGCTTTCTCATTGCGGGCCGTGATCCTGGCCGACGCCGCGGTGGCGGTCCCCGGCACCTCCACGGTGACGGTTCCCGGCGCCGTGCCGGTGACGGCGGGTTCAGGGGTGATGCTGTTGGACTTGACGGTCAGGACCGCGACCGGCGTCGACGCCCTCGCCGTGGTGGTGTAGGACCCGGCCAGCACGGACTTGTGCGCGGTTCCGTCCGCGTCCACGGCCACGACGTCGGTGATGACGCCGGCGCCGAGCTTGATGCCCAGTCTCGCCGCGATTTCCCTGGCCTCCGCCGAGTTCTCGGTCATCACGACGGTGGCACCGGAGGTCTGCACCGCGGCAGCCAGGTAGGAG
>DATITT010000343.1:0-4703 GCA_035467435.1 Arthrobacter sp.
ACGCTTTGCCGACGGCGGCGCCCGGCTGCTTGCCGCCGCACAGGACACCGGCGTGGCCAGGGCCGTCATGCTTTCCATCGTCAACTGCGACCGGAGCCGCTTCGGCTACTACGCCTCAAAGGCAGCCAAGGAACTGGTCTACGAACGGTCCGCACTCGAGACCACCGCGCTCCGGGCGACGCAGTTCCACTCCCTCCTCGCGGCCATTTTCGCCGCCGGTGCGAAGCTGCGGATCATCCCTGTGGTCACCGGCGCCCGCTTCCAGCCAATGGCACCCGCCGATGCCGCTGCCGCACTGCTCGCCGAGGCCCTGAAACCGGCCACGGGCCGGCGGCACAGCGTCAGGACCATCGGCGGCCCCGAGATTCACGAGATGGGGGAGTTCGCCCGTCAGTGGAAAGCAGCCACCGGCTCCCGAGGACGCCTTGTACGGTTCCCGCTGCCCGGTGCGATGGGCAAATACCTGCGCGCTGGGCTGAATCTGGTGCCGGAGGAACGCCACGCCGGTGAGACTTTCAGCGGCTGGCTGGCAAAGACCGCGGATAGTTTGTAGCCTAGGGACACCGGCAACGCCGCTCCTTCGGGACCGGCGTTGCTTCGGGGCTATAGCTCAGTTGGTAGAGCGCTTCGTTCGCATCGAAGAGGTCAGGAGTTCGAATCTCCTTAGCTCCACAGTGAAAGCTCTCTCACCTGCGGAAACGTATGGTTGGAGGGCTTTTGTTTTGCCTGTTTTCCGGACAGCCCGACTTTTACCCGACGGTGGGATCAGGGGATTCCGTCGCGATGCAATGCTATTCCGTTAGGGCTGTTCCCCAATGGCTGAGTTGTGCCCGGTGTGCTTGGAACTGTACTCCCGATCAATGGGAGCGTAGATCAGCACGCACATGAAGTTGACTCTTAGATCCTTCCCCTGACCCCGGCATATTCGGGCTGTCCGATGGATTCGGGGGAGGTGCCGCGGGCCGCAATATATCGGTCCGGGCGTACGAGCGCTATGCGATTACCGTCCGGCATGGGGGCCTTGGCCGGTGCGGGGAATCCGTCGGCGAGGAAGACAACGGGTATTCCGTGCCATCGTGGAGCCTCCGGGGTGGGCGGGGTTTCTCCGTGACGGCCCCACACTACCCAGGACCAGCCGGTCGGGCTTAGTTTGTCGTAGAGTCGTCCGCCGTCGGGCAGTTCCGGATTCGGCAGGCGCTGGCCGGCGCCGGGTGCGATTGTCAAAGATCCGCTGGAATAGGAGAGGTCGAGCATTCCTGTGGTGCGGCCAAGCTTCGCCTGGATGCCAGGGCGCGCCAGGATCCAGGGTGCGAGTCGTCCGAGCACTCGACGGATGGAGCTTCGGCGGGTGGTGAGTGCTGTGGTTACCCGTGCCACGCCGGTGACCATGCTTCGGGCCGTGTCCCGCCGCTCTGCCTCGTAACTGTCGAGCAGTCTCTCCGCAGCCTCGGGGGAATCCAGGCGGTCGACTGCGGCCAGTTTCCAGAGGAGGTTGTGGGCGTCCTGGACCCCGGTGTTGAGGCCTTGCCCTCCGACGGGGCTGTGGATGTGGGCGGCGTCCCCGGCAAGGAAGACCCGGCCGGCGCGGAAGTGGTTGGCCAGCCCGTGGCTGAGGTTGAACTGGGACGTCCACTTCACGTCGTGGCTGCCGAATTCCAGCCCGGAACGCTGGCGAATCAACTCGTCGAGGAAGGCCGCATCGACGGTCACTTTGGACTCCTCCGCCGGCGTGGGGACGTGTGCGATGATCCGCCAGCGATCCGGCTCCGGCATGGGGACGATCAGCAGCAGCCCGTCCGGGTCCAGGTAGACGTAGCCCTCGTTCTGGGTCATCGGCAGGGTGCTCTTGACGTCCGCCAGGATGAAAGTGGCGCCGGCGTCACGGCGAGTGAGCCGGAGTCCGACCTGGTCTCGCACCCGGCTGCGACCCCCATCGCAGCCGAGCAGCCAGCGCGCGCTGACGCGTTCGGTTCCGGCGTCCCGCGTGACCAGCGCCTGGACGTGATCGTCCCCGTCATGAATCTCCTCGAGTGAAGTTCCCCATTCCACAACACCGCCAAGGCTGTTGAGGTGCTCCTTCAGTACGAGTTCCGTCGCGTCCTGGGGGACGGACAGCCAGAATGGATAGGCCGTGTCCCCCCAGGGAAGCCCAACCAGGTCTATGCGGGTGGCCTGGCGCTGGGAGCCGGAATGCGCAGTCAGGGCCGCGAACGGGACCCCGCGGGCGAGCATCGCGTCCGCCGTCCCCATGGTCTGGAAAACTTCGAGTGTTCGGGCATGAGTGACCAGGGCTTTGGAGTGCGTCGAGCGCTCCTGTTTGCGGTCGATGATGCGCACGCTCAAGCCATGACGCAGGGCTTCGCAAGCCGCGGTTAGCCCGGTGGGGCCGGCGCCCACAACAAGAACATCGACCACATCGACGTCGGCCGTTCCGGAGGAAGGAGGCCGGATGGACGGATCCGGGGAAGGCTGAGTGTTCATGGCGATCAGTCTAGCAAAAAATGCGACAAGGCTGTCTCGTTTTATTGTGTATACCGGGGGACCGTGTCGCTGCGGGCCCGGGTATTGCCGGCCATGGCCTGTTCCGTATGGCCTCATCGCGTATGGTCGAGATCGAAGCACTCCCCGGAAAGGCGCCATGCCCAGCCCTAAACAGCCAGCGGTCCCACGCATTGATGTCGAACGCCATCATCGGGCACTCCTTGCGGCCGCGGCCGATGAACTCTCCCGCAATCCCGACTCCTCCATGGCGGATGTGGCGCAGGCGGCAAATCTGACCAGGGCGACCCTGTACCGCCACTTCAGCAACCGGCAGTCCCTGCTCAAGGCCATCCAGGCGGAGGCCCTCGCGCGCGCATCGGAGACGCTCGTTGCGTGTCGCCTCGACGAGGGGAATGCACTGGAGGTCCTTCAGCGCGTGATTGACTCCCTGGGCAAGCACGGGATGCGTTTTCGCATCATTCTGCTGAGGGCGCCTGACCAAAATGCGCGGTTCCTCGCCCAGCGCGACGAGGTCCTCGCCCCTCTGGTCGAGGTCATCCGGCGGGGGCAGGGCGAGGGCGACATCCGCGCCGACCTGTCGCCGGAATGGATCGTCACGGCCATGGCCTCCCTGCTGATTTCCGCGGTGCGGGCATCGCCGAAATCAAAGCACTCCGATGCGGAGGTGTCCGACCTCATCTTCCGCACCCTCGCCGGCGGGATCGCGGCACGCGGCGGCGCAGGCGGTCCCAAAAACTAGACACCGCTGTCTCATTTCATCTAGTCTCAGAGCAGACGCCCTAACTGGTGCTGTCCGACTCCATGAACTGTGATGGGAATATCCGTGCTCTCTGCACTCGCTCGTACGTCAACCAGGTACCGCTGGATAGTGGTCGCCATGTGGCTGGTCTTGATCCTGGGGGCGGCGCTGGGCAGCCGCGCGTCCGGCGGGACCTTCAACAATGACCTGACCCTCGCCGGCACCGACTCCCAGGCCGCATACGACAGCCTCCGCGAGCAGTTCCCTGAGCTTGCCGGTGACGGCATGCAGGTCATCGTTCACAGCACGGAAGCCGGGGAGCCCGTCACGGCGCCGTCAATGCGTGCCGCGGTGGAGAACGCCGTCGCTACGGTTGCCTCGCTGGACGGCGTGGCTGCTGCCCGGTCGCCCTACGGGCCGCCCCTGCCGATGGTTTCCGGGGATGGCATGACGGCGATGGTGACGATCCAGTTCACCGACCGTGCCAAAGACATTCCGGTTGAGACGGTGACCCAGGCGCAGGCGGCCTTCCAGGGCGTGCAGGATGCCGGGGGCCAGGTCGAATTCGGAGGTCCGGCCGCGCAGACCGAGTCCGGACCATCCGGCAGCGAGGCCTTCGGGCTGCTCGCGGCAGCCCTGGTGCTACTGCTCGTATTCGGTTCGTTGTTCGCCATGCTGGTCACGCTGGCCACCGCCCTCGTGGCCCTCGGCGTCGGGCTCGCCTCAATCTCAATGCTCGCTTCGACGGTGACCATCGGCACGTCCGGTCCCATCGTTGCCGCCATGATCGGACTGGGCGTGGGCATCGATTACGCCCTGCTGATCGTGACCAGACACCGGGAGGGGATGTCCCGGGGTCTGGCTCCCAACGAGTCCGTCGAAGCGGCGATGACGACCGCCGGCCGCTCAGTCCTCGTTGCCGGCGCCACAGTGATTATCGCCATCCTCAGCCTCTACGCCATCGGCATCCCGTTCGTGTCGTCGCTCGGACTGGCCAGCGCCATCGTGGTCAGCGCGACCATGCTGGCATCGGTCACCCTGCTGCCGGCACTACTGGCCATCTTCGGCCGCAACCTCGACCGGGTGCGGGTGCGCAAGATCGGCAAGAAGGGCGCCGCCCTGACGCACGCCGGCGGCCCGGCAGAAGCCTCGCATGCGTCGGGATGGCGCGGCTGGGTCGGTGGCGTCCAGCGCCACCGATGGATGGCCGCGTTCGCCTCCGTGCTCGTCCTGGCCATCCTCGCCCTGCCTCTCTTGTCGCTGCGCCTGGGCACGGCCGACGGCGGATCCCAGGCCGCCGACACCACCCAGCGCAAGGCCTATGACCTCATCGTGGAAGGATTCGGCGCAGGCTGGGCCGGCCCGCTCCTGGTCACGGTCGACTTCGGCGACGATTCGACGCCGGCCGAGAACCAGGCCGCGAGCACCGCACTGCACGCCGAACTGGCGGCAACCGACGGCG
>DATITT010000344.1:0-21402 GCA_035467435.1 Arthrobacter sp.
AAGCCGGTGGCCTTGACCTCGGGGGCTGCCTCGGTGAGCTTCAACAGGCCCGCCGCGGAGGCCACCGTTACCTGGGTCATGCCGAAGTATTCGCTGACGGCGCCCGTCACCTCGACGTGGTCGCCGATCTGGACGGAACCGGCTGTGGCGGCCGAGAAGACGAAGATGGCGTCCGACGCCGTGTGGGTGGCCGGGGTCAGGTCTCCGCCGGTGCCGGGGGTCTGGATGTAGTAGCCGGCGAACCCGCCGGTGGGGAACGTCGCGGTGACCTTGCCGCGCGTGGTGACGGAGCTCCCGACGAGCGGGCTGGCGGCGCCGTTGCCCTGGATTTCGGCGATGGTCCTGGCGGCCGGGGGAGTGCCGGGGTCGACCGGGGGCTCAACGGGGGTTGCTGTCCCGTTGACTGCCTTGGGGGTGATCGCGGCGTTCAGGGTGAAATCTGCGGAGTTGTTGTTGCTGTCAACGCCGTTGCTGCGGTTCAGGCTCTTGACGTCGGTGTTGCCCGCCGGCGCGGTGGCGGCCAGGGTTTCGAAGGTGTTGGACGTCCCGTAGCCGAGCAGATCAGCGACGTTGGCGGGCTCGATGACGGAGCCGGAGGCCAGCGGGTTGACGGCCGTCGCCTGCTTGGCCAGCACGACGGTGCCGGCCGTGCCGCTCGGGTTGAAGCCGGTGGCGGTGAGATCGGCGCCGGCAAGTTCCGCCCCGACCGCACCGTTGCTGCCGCCCTTGACCAGGTAGTAACCCTTGGCCGGGATGCTGCCGCTCAACGCCGAGACGCCGCTGGGCGGGTTGGTGTTGGCGGCCGGCCGGTACTGGAGGGACCAGCCGTCCAGCGAGACCGGAGCGTCGGAGGTGTTGTACAGCTCGACGAACTTGTTCTTGAAGGCGGCTCCGGCGCTGCCGCCGCTGAGGTACGCCTCGTTGATGATGACTGGCGAGCTGCCGGCCGCTGCCGGGGAGGCCTCCACGGCGAACGCCGGCACAGCGGCCAGCGGGGCTGCAATGAGCCCCGCCGACAGCGCTGTGCCCAGCGCGGTCTTCCAAGGTATGTGTTTCATCCGCTCTAACTCTCATTAGGTGCCCGGGTAAGGGCTGGGTGGAAGGTGCCCGCGTGATGCCGCGGACCGCCGGTCCCTGCTCCTGGTCAAGCAGTTCCCGGCACATCAAAACAGGGGTGAATGAACAGGGCGTGTCCTGCATGTGCATTCGGTGAGACGTCCCCCAGCGGAACGCGTCACAGCCGTCACGGACCACCAACGGGGCGCCCCAGCGACGGAGCTGGTGCTGCTTCTGACCTGCCTCAGTTGAAACTGCCCGGCGCGGAGGCGGCAGGCATGGCAAAAGAATACCGGCCACTAGCCGCCATTGGAGCGGCTGGCCGGTATTCCCGCGGAAATTTTGCGGAAGGACTTCCTGAAGTTTTTCCTTGGCTTTTCCTGAGGGTCAGCGGGAGGCTCAGGTGCCCTGCGGCCGGGCGCCGGCACCTGGCTGCGCGGTTTCTGCAATGATTTTGAACATGGCGCCGCTGGGGTCAGCAAGTGTGGCAAGCCGCCCGAACGGGCTGTCGTCCGGCCCGTCAATCACCTGGGCGCCCATTGACACGGCCTTTTCGGTGGCTGAGTCCGCGTCCGCCACCGCGAAGTAGACCTGCCAGCTGGACGGGACCCCGGCTGGGAGGTAACCCGCGGCGTCCAGAATCCCGGCCTTGGCCGCGTCTCCGGCGCCCAGGGTGGTGTAGCGGAAATCCGGGGTGTCACTCATGACGTCGGTGTCCCAGCCGAACACGTCCTGGTAGAACTTCACCGCGGTGCCATAGTCCGTGGTGTGGAGTTCATGCCAGGCGGGGGCGCCCGGTTCGGCCGCGAGCCCGTAGCCCTTCATTTCGCCGGGCTGCCACACCCCGATGGAGGCACCGGTGGCGTCTGCGATCATCGCCATGCGGCCCTGGTCCGGAACGTCCATGGGTTCCAGATAGACCTGTCCGCCGTGTTGGGCCGCCGCCTGCACGGTGGCTGCCGCGTCATCCGAGCGCAGGTACGTGCTCCACATGTCCGGCATGCCCGCCATGGCCTCGTCCTTTTGCATCATGCCGGCAACGGGCTTCCCGTCTTTCGCGGCCATGATGTACCCGCCGTATTTCTCCTGGTCGCCCGTTTCGAAGGTCCAGCCAAACAGCTCACCGTAGAACGACTTGGCCTTTCCGGTGTCGGAGGTCATCAGGTCGATCCAGCATGGCGCACCGTTGGTGTGGTCCGGTGTAGGCATCGTGGGCTCCTTCTCTGCTCTGCGGCCGCAATCGTGCAGGCAGGCCGACGGATTCATGTGGGCGGTGGCGACACACAGAGACTATTCCCGGGCACTGACGGTTTCAATGGCTCCGATGATTGGTTCCGGCCGGCCCGGCACGCAAAAATGCCCCCGGTTCCGCCATAAGGGGGAACCGGGGGCATTATTCGCGGAAGGTAAGAGATTCGAACTCTTGGTACGGGGTTACCGCACACTGGTTTTCAAGACCAGCTCCATCGGCCGCTCGGACAACCTTCCCTAACGAGTAGTGTTTCATAGGCAGTCGGCAGCAACAAAAAACGCGGTTGCGCTCGCCGACGGGGGTAACTCCTCCGCCTACTCTGGAAGAGGGCGCTTTGGATGTGGTGTGCCGCCGGCGCATCCCCGCATGAAGCTGCAGCAAGTTTAGGAATCGGGAGTTCTCCATGAAGGCTGTCTACATTTCGGAGCCGGGCGGACCCGAGGCCCTGGTGATCCGCGAGGTTCCGTCCCCGGTGCCCGGCGCCGGGGAGGTGCTGATCGACGTCGTCGCCGCGGGTCTCAACCGCGCCGACGTCCAGCAGCGCAAAGGCCACTACCCGCCTCCGCCCGGGGCCTCTGACATTCCGGGTCTGGAAGTCTCGGGCCGGATCGCCGGCTTTGGGCCCGGCGTCGCCAAGCCGTTCTCCGTGGGGGACAAGGTCGTCGCCCTGCTGGCCGGCGGCGGCTACGCCCAGCAGGTGGCCGTTCCGGCCGGGCAGGTCCTCAGGGTCCCTGACGGCATCGACCTCGTCACCGCCGCTGCCCTGCCGGAAGTGGCGGCGACCGTCTACTCCAACCTGATCATGACGGCGCAGCTGCAGCCCGGCGAGACCGTCCTCATCCACGGGGCAACCGGGGGCATCGGCACGATGGCCATCCAGCTCGCGAAGGCCTTCGGAGCAGTGGTCGCCACCACAGCGGGCACCGCAGAGAAGGTCAGTACGGCCAAGGCCTTCCTGGGTGCGGACATCGCCATTAACTACGCCGAGGAGGACTTCCCGGAGAGCCTGCGTGCGCAGAATGGGGGCAAGGGCGCGGATGTCATCCTCGACGTCGTCGGGGCCAAGTACCTGGCGCGGAACGTGGAGGCGCTGGCGGACTACGGGCGCCTGGTGGTGATTGGGCTGCAGGGCGGGGCCAAGGGTGAACTGGACCTGGGCAAGCTGCTGGGCAAACGCGCTGCGATCATTGCGACCGCGTTGCGACCGCGGCCCGTGGAGGAGAAGACCGTGATCATGGATGCTGTCCGCGACGCTGTCTGGCCGCTGCTGACCGATGGCCGGATCCGGCCCCTGGTGGCAAAGACCTTCCCGCTGGAGCAGGTCGTTGCCGCGCACCAGTACTTCGACTCCGGCGACCATGTGGGAAAGATCCTCCTGGTCCTGTAGGAGGTATTCCCATTCTGGCATATCTCGTATTGCTTCGGCATCACGAATGACTGTAATGTAATTCCATACGCGGTATACACGCGTCTTGGGGCGCGTGTATGCTGTCGTCCCGCTACCCTCGGGAGCATTATGTCCATCCGTCACAGCCTCCTCGCCCTCCTGCAGGACCGGCCACGCTACGGCTACCAGCTGCGGATCGAGTTCGAGGAGCGCACCGGATCCTCCTGGCCCCTCAACATCGGGCAGGTCTACACCACCCTTGATCGCCTGGAGCGCGATGGCCTTGTCCGCAAGGATGGTGCCGACGGCCAGGGCCACGTTGTCTACACCATTACCCCCGAGGGACGCACCGAAGTCCGCACCTGGTTCACCTCACCGGTTCCGCGGACCAGCCCTCCCCGGAACGAACTGGCCATCAAGCTCGCCCTTGGGCTGACGCTTCCCGGCGTCGACGTCGGCGCAGCCATCCAGGCCCAGCGCGCCGTATCCATCCGGGCCCTGCAGGACTACACCAAGGCCCGGCGCGATACGGCATCCCAGTACCGGTCGGCGGACACTGCCCGGCTGCTGGTGCTGGATTCAATCATCTTCCAGACCGAGGCCGAGGTGCGGTGGCTTGACCTCTGCGAGGCCCGGCTCATGCAGCTGGCCGGTCCCTCCGCCTGACGTCCGCCCGTGCGGCGGCTACCTGCGAGTAACACCCGGCGGTAACAACCCCGCCGTTCGGCGCGTTGGCCTACCCGTTCACCGCCTCCGTGGAACCGCCTGGCGCAAACCCATACCCATGAATCGCCGTCGTTGGTAGGGTGCCTTGGGGCACATCTGTCGAGTGGATTTGCCCGGTTGGGGTTTCTCAAGGAGGAGACATGGGCACAATGCCAGATGGCACGCAAAAAAACTTACTCGTCGACGACGGCATAACGCCCGATCCGACGCTGCCGCCCACCGCCGTGGACGAGTCCGTGCGCGAGGCCGAAGAGGGCAAATGGACGCCGGCCAAGATCGCACTCTGGGTGGCAATCTCCCTGCTGGGCGCCGTGGCATGGTTCATGCTCGCGATTGTCCGCGGTGAAACGGTCAACGCCATCTGGTTCGTGTTCGCCGCGGTGAGCACGTACCTGATCGGCTACCGTTTCTACTCCAAGGTCATCGAGCGCTACCTGCTCAAGCCGAACGACCGCCGGGCCACCCCCGCCGAGTACAAGGCCGACGGCAAGGACTATGTCCGAACGGACCGCAACGTCCTGTTCGGCCACCACTTCGCCGCCATCGCCGGCGCCGGCCCCCTCGTCGGCCCGATCCTCGCGGCCCAGATGGGCTACCTCCCCGGCACCATCTGGATCATCATCGGCGTGGTGTTCGCCGGAGCCGTCCAGGACTACGTCGTGATGTTCTTCTCCATGCGACGCGGCGGACGCTCCCTGGGCCAGATGGCCCGCGAGGAACTCGGCGTCATCGGCGGAACCGCCGCGCTGATCGCCACCCTGCTGATCATGGTGATCATCGTCGCCATCCTGGCC
Organism: Arthrobacter sp.; assembly: GCA_035467435.1. Taxonomy (GTDB): domain Bacteria; phylum Actinomycetota; class Actinomycetes; order Actinomycetales; family Micrococcaceae; genus Arthrobacter. The sequence continues at coordinate 5,216 of DATITT010000344.1, forward strand.
CTCGTCGTCGTCAACGCCCTGGCCGAGAGCCCGTGGGGTGTCTTCTCCGTCGGCCTGACCATCCCGATCGCCCTCTTCATGGGCGTCTACCTGCGCTTCATCCGCCCCGGCAGGATCATGGAAGTCTCGCTGATCGGCTTCGTGCTGCTCATGGCCGCCATCATTGGCGGCGGCGTCGTCGCCGCTACCGAATGGGGCGATGCACTCTTTACGCTCGACAAGGTAACCCTCGCCTGGGCCCTCATCATCTACGGCTTCATCGCCGCCATCCTGCCGGTCTGGCTCCTCCTGGCGCCGCGTGACTACCTCTCCACCTTTATGAAGATCGGTGTCATCGTGATGCTGGCCCTGGCCGTCATCGTGGTCCGCCCGGAAATCTCGGTCCCGGCCTTCAGTGAATTCGCCAGCCGCGACAATGGCCCGGTCTTCCCGGGCGCGCTGTTCCCGTTCCTCTTCGTCACCATTGCGTGCGGTGCGCTCTCGGGGTTCCACGCCCTGATCGCCTCGGGCACTACGCCGAAGCTGATCGAAAAGGAACGCCAGACCCGCTTCATCGGGTACGGCGGCATGCTGATGGAGTCCTTCGTGGCCATCATGGCCCTCGTTGCGGCGATCTCCATTGACCGCGGGCTCTACTTCGCGATGAACGCCCCGGCAGCCCTCACCGGGGGCACCGTGGAAACCGCGGCCGCCTGGGTCAACAGCCTGGGACTGTCCGGCGTCAACATCAGCCCGAACATGCTCGCCGAGACGGCCGCCAATGTCGGCGAGGAGAGCATCGTCTCCCGCACCGGCGGCGCCCCGACCCTGGCCGTGGGCCTTGCCCACATCATGCAGCAGTTCATCGGTGGCACCGCCATGATGAGCTTCTGGTACCACTTCGCCATTATGTTCGAGGCGTTGTTCATCCTCACTGCGGTTGACGCCGGCACGCGCGTTGCCCGGTTCATGCTGCAGGACTCGATCGGCAACTTCATCCCGAAGTTCAAGGAGCACTCCTGGCGTCCCGGCGCCTGGCTCGCCACCGCCGTCATGGTCGGCGCCTGGGGCGCCGTGCTGCTGATGGGCGTCACGGACCCGCTGGGCGGCATCAATACGCTGTTCCCGCTGTTCGGCATCGCCAATCAGCTGCTGGCCGCCATCGCATTGTCCGTCTGCCTCGCGATCGCTGCGAAGAAGGGCTCGTTCAAGTTCATTTGGATTGTGGCGCTCCCGCTGGCCTTCGCAGCCGTCGTGACCATCACGGCCAGTTACCAGAAGATCTTCTCGTCCACCCCGGCAGTCGGCTACTTCGCCAACAACGCCGCGTTCTCCAAGGCACTCGAGGAGGGCAAGACCTCCTTCGGCACGGCCAAGACCGTCCAGGCCATGGAATCCGTGGTCCGCAATACCGCGATCCAGGGCTGGCTCTCGGTCATCTTCGTGATTCTCAGCATCATCGTCATCACGACGGCCCTGATCGCCACGTTCAAGGCGTTCCGCAACGTCAAGGCCGGCCTGGCCAACACCAGCAACGAGGATCCGGCGCTGCCGTCCCGGGTCTTCGCCCCGGCCGGCCCGGTTCCCACGGAGTCCGAGCGGGAGCTCATGGCCAAGTGGAACCAACTGCCGGCGGACAAACGGGCTGAGAAGGCCACCCACCACTAATGCGGAGGCGGAGATGAACGCTGTAGTTGCAGGCTTCCGGGGGTTCGCCCGGTACCTGGGCAGTGTCATGGGTGCGGATGCCTACACGAAGTACCTGGCGCACCATGCCGAAGCCGGGCATGGCTCCCCTCCGATGACCGAACGGGAGTTCTGGCGGGACCAGACGGACCGCCAGGACGCCAACCCGCAGGGCCGGTGCTGTTGACCGGTTGGGACTGATCGGCGTTGCCGCTGTTTGAGGGCGCCGCCGGGCACATTAGTGCCCGACGGCGCCCTCAGCTGTTTGTTGCGGTGTTTGTTGCGCCTGGGTGGCGGCCCGGCGGCTGGCCCGCCCCGCGGCTCCGGGCTCGTGAGAGTATGAATCCATGAGCGATCCGCACGACACTCAGCCCGGCGGCGGGACCCCCATCGAGGGCGCCACCCTGGACCCCCGGCCAGCCGGCGGCGACGGAAAGGTGGCCCCGGACCTGCCGCTGGAGCCCGAACAGCCCGGGGAACTGCGGGGGCAGGGACAACCGGTCGCGCCCGCGGCGACCGCCGGGGCACGCCCCAAGTCCAGCCAGCTCCAGGACCTCGTCGACGAACCCGCGAAGGTGATGCGGATCGGCACCATGATGAAGCAGCTCCTGGACGAAGTGAAGTCCGCCCCTCTCGATGACGCGGCGCGGGTCCGGCTGGCAGAGATTCATGAACGTTCCATCAAGGAACTGGAAGACGGCCTCGCGCCGGAACTGGTCGAGGAGCTGGAACGGATCACCCTGCCCTTCCCCGAGGACGGAACCCCCTCGGACGCGGAACTGCGGATCGCCCAGGCCCAGCTGGTCGGCTGGCTGGAGGGCCTCTTCCACGGCATCCAGACCGCCCTCGCAGCCCAACACGCCGCCCGGGAACACGCCGTGGCGCAGGCACAGCTCCGCCAGCTGCCGCCCGGAACGGTAATTGCGCCCGGTGTGGTGATCGGCGAAAACGGGGAGCCCCAGCGCGCGGCGGCACCCAGGCCCGGCGCGGATCACTCACAGGCTTCCGTCCCCGCAGATCCGGACCACGGCCCCGGCCAGTACCTGTAGGGCACCCTTGGGATTCTTCAGCGCCGCCCGGCAGGGGCGGAAAGACGACGCCGAACTCGGCAAAGGCCTGTGGCGCCGCGCCAATGACCGATTCACCCGGGGCCTCGACCGCTATCACCAGATCCTCGCGGGGGTGGAGGACGATGCCCTGTATGCCGATCTCCTGGAGATCGCCAACGAACTTACGGCGCTCTCCGGACGGGTCCGGCAGATCTGTGTGGAGGCGCAGCGGCGTGCTCCCAGCGAAGGACTCGACGTTCCCGGGAGCCTGGGCGGAGTCCACCGCGCTTTGTCCACGGCTGGCAACTCGCTGGCGACCACGGCCGAAGCGGCCGCGATGCTCCGGCTCGCCGTCGGCCCCGTCGCGGCCGGTGCAGAGTCGGTCCGGCGCCGCGCCGAATCGGTGCTGGAACAGGTCAACGACGCCGAACGCCGGCTTGCAGAGGCCAGCACCGACTGAGGCGTTGAAACTGCGCAGGCACGAAATTCCCGGTTAAGCGCCTAGCTTAGCTGCGCCCCTAATGCTGGCGGTATTGCGGGGACGTTGGCAGGATAGTTATATGACTTTTTCACCGGTACTGACTTTCAATGACGGCAACACCATTCCCCAGCTTGGCTACGGAGTGTGGCAGGTTGAAGACGACGTCGCCGAGAAGGTGGTTGTCCAGGCGTTCGAGGCCGGCTTCCGCCACATCGACACCGCCAAGATCTACGGCAATGAAGCCGGAGTGGGCCGGGCGATCAAGCGCTCAGGCCTCAAGCCCGAGGAAATCTTCATCACCACCAAGCTGTGGAACGCCGACCAGGGCTATGACTCGACGCTGAAAGCCTTCGAGGAGTCCATGGAACGCCTGGGCCTGGAGACCCTGGACATGTACCTGATCCACTGGATGCAGCCCAAGCAGGACAAGTACGTGGACACCTGGAAGGCTCTCATCGAGCTGCAAAAGCAGGGGCGCGTCAAGACCATTGGTGTCTCCAACTTCACCAAGGAAGGCCTGCAGCGCCTGATTGACGAGACCGGCGTCGTGCCGGCCATCAACCAGATCGAACTGCACCCCTTCTTCAACCAGGCCGAGCTGCGTGAATTCAACGCCTCCAAGGGCATCCTCACCCAGGCATGGTCACCGCTGGGGCAGGGCGGCGAGCTGCTGGAGAGCTCAATCATCGGCCAGATCGCGGCCAAGCATGACGCTACTCCGGCGCAGGTTGTCATCGCCTGGCACCTGGCCATCGGCAACGTTGTTATCCCCAAGTCCGTGACCGAATCCCGCATCCGCGAGAACTACGCCGCGTTGAATGTCAGCCTGGACGAGACCGACGTGCAGGCCATCAACGGCATGGACAACTCGGCCGAGGGCGCGGGCCGCATCGGCGCGGACCCGGCAGTCTCCGACTTCGCCTAGGCCAACCCGGCCTCACAGCCGGCCGACGGCTTGGCGAGCGCAGAGGGCCTTCACCCGACCGGGTGGGGGCCCTTGCTGCTGCCCCGGTGACCGGCAGATCCCGTCTAGGCGGCCTTCCGGCCTTCCCGCACCGGCACCGCGTCAATGACGGCCCAGCCGTGCTCATCGGCCACCCGGCGGCTGGCGAAGCGTTCCGCGTCGGAAACGTCATCGAAGGTCTCGGTGCGGATGCGGCCGCAGTCCGTGTCCAGGTACGTGACTTCAAAGTACTGGTTGGTTTCCATGCATTAAGTGTGGCGCCGGCCTCCGACACTTTCCGGTCATCAGTGCGGTGTGTTGCCCAGCCGCAGCACCCGTTCCCGGGCAAGGTCCTCGGTGCGCCGTGCCCTGGCCGCTGCCCGTGCTGCCTGTTGCGCCCGGGCAGCGGCCAGTTCGCGGCGCTTCCTGGCGGCTTTGAGCTGCTGCTCGTGCGCGGCGAGCTGTTCCCGGAGCGTCCGCACCGCGTCGGCGAGCTCCTCGGCCAGGTCCGTCGACTCGGCCAGCTCCTCCTCCTGGTGCCGGGTTTCCCGAGCGGCCGCTTCCGCGGCATCTTCAGCATCCTTGAGCAGTGTCCGGGCCCGTTCCAGCGCCGGCGGAGTGGACCTCCGCGGTTCCTGCCGGACAGCGCGCAACCGGGGCTGCTCCGCCGCTTTCCCGGCCGCGGATCCGGTCCGGACTGCCTCCCCGGGTGTCCCCGGGGCGGGAACCGGTCCGGCCGTGGCGGGAAGCACCAGGTCCGGCAGCGCCACGGCACCGGAAAGATCCACCACGTCGACACCGTCGGCGGACAGCCCCCGGAGCAGGCGGCCGGACTGCACGGCGGCTGCAGCCCCCTCATCTACCGTCGCCGCACGTAGCGTCGCTTCCACCTCCGTCGCGATCGCACCGCTGATCCTCCGGCCCTGCTGTTCGGCGATCTCCCTCGCTTCCCTCACCATGCTGGCGAGGAGCTGGCGCCGTTCGTGTCCCAGCCGGCGGAGTTCCAGCGCGTCGAGGGAGGACTGCGCGGCGCGCATCGACGTTCCCAGTCCGGCGAGTTCCCGGAGGGTTTCCGGCCGCCGGGCAGCGAGCATGTTCACCGTCCACGCCGCCACGGACGGTTTGGGCAGGGACCGCACCTCTGCGGCGAGGGACCGCTGCTCTTTGGCGGCAGCGGCGTCCTTGGCTGCGGCTGTCCGCGCGGCGACAAAATCGTCGAACGGGAGGGCATAGAGCCGTGCCGCGACGTCTGCCAGCCCCTGCTCTCCCATGCAAGAATCATAGAAGCCCGGACCCAGCAATGCCGCCACCACCGGGCACTTCTGACGGATAGGCACACATGATTGAAATAGCGGGGCTCCCGGCCCACATCCTGCTCATCCACGCCGTCGTTGTGCTGGCTCCGATCGCCGGTCTCTCCGCTATCGCCTACGCCGCGGCGCCCCGCTGGCGCGGCTACCTTGCCTGGCCGCTCGGAGTGCTGTCCCTGGGCCTGGTTCCGTTGTCCCTCATCACCGCGGAGGCGGGGGAACAGCTGGAGGAGGCCCGCCCCTCGTCGGCTTTGATAAGGGAGCATGCGGAACAGGGGGACATGCTCAAGGCCGTCTCTGTGGTGTTCTTCGTGGTTGTCGCGGCGACGCTGGTCGCGAGCTATGAGCCCATCGGGCGGCGTTTCGCCTTCCTCGGGAGCCTGCGGACCAACCGCGCTGTCCGGATTGCCCTGCTGGTCGTCGCGGCGGCAGCCGGCGCCTTCTTCATCTACCAGAGCGTTATTACCGGCCATTCCGGCGCCGCTTCCGTGTGGGCCCCGTGAGCGAGCAACCACGCGGCATCGGTCCCGGCAACACGCCGCAAAGTATTCCCCACCAGGCCGCCACTGACGCGGCGCCAGTCACTGACGCGGCGGGCGCCGCCACCAGCGCCCTCCCGTGGCACCTCCGCCGGGCCTCTGAGGCCCTGCACACCCTTGACGTCAGCCCGGAGACGGGTCTGTACTCGGACGAGGCGGACCGGCGCCTGGGACTCTACGGCGCCAACGAACTCCGTTCCGCACCCCCGGTGCCGCTGTGGCGAAAGATCGTGCGGCAGTTCCAGGACCCGCTGATCTACCTGCTGCTCGCGGCCATTGCCATCTCGGTCTTCGCCTGGGCGGTGGAGGGCGCCTCCGGCGTGCCGATTGACGCCTTGGTGATCGGGGCCGTGGTCCTGTTCAACGGCGTCCTCGGCTTCGTGCAGGAAAACAAGGCCGAGAGCGCCGTCGCGGCGCTGCGGCTGATGACGGCAGCGAACTCCACGGTGCTGCGGGACGGCCAACTGAAAACGGTGCCGTCCTCGGAGCTGGTGCGCGGTGACATCCTGGTCCTCAACGAGGGGGATTCCGTCGGTGCCGACGCCCGGCTGATTTCGGCAAGTTCCCTGGGCATCGCCGAGTCCTCGCTCACCGGAGAAAGCTCGCCCGTGTTCAAGGACCCCCGGACCCTCAGCGGCGACGTCCCCCTCGCCGACCGTCTGAACATGGTCTACAAGGGAACCGCTGTGGCGCAGGGCGTGGGCCGCGCGGTGGTGACCGGAACCGCGATGGACACCGAGGTCGGTGCGATTGCGGGTATGCTGGCGGCCGCTGAGGATGCCCCGACTCCGCTGCAGCGCGAAATCGCGGGCGTCAGCAAGATGCTCGGCATCACGGTGATCGCGATCGCCGTCGTTGTGATGGCCACGATCATCATCGTCAACGGGGTGTCCACGCTGAGCGGGTTCGTCACCGTCCTGCTGCTGGGGGTCTCGCTCGCGGTGGCGGCCGTGCCGGAGGGGCTGCCGGCCATCCTGTCGGTGGTACTCGCCATCGGCGTCCAGAACATGGCCAAACGCAACGCCGTGGTTAAGGAGCTGCACTCGGTGGAGACCCTTGGCTCCGCCTCGGTCATCGCCTCGGACAAGACCGGAACGCTCACCCGCAACGAGATGACCATTTGCAGGATCATCACCGCGTCCGGCCAGGTCGAGCTCACCGGTGTCGGGTACCGGCCGGAGGGCGGTGTGCTCCACAACGGCCACGAAGTCCGTGATCCGGCCCTGCTCCGGGAAGCACGCATGGTGCTGGCCGGGGGCTCCTTCGCCAACAACGCCCAGCTGCGGGAGAACGACGGCGAATGGGAGATCCAGGGCGACCCCACCGAAGCGGCGTTCCTCGTCGCGGCCCGGAAGCTTGAGGGGGTCACGGACAGGATCGGGGAGTTCGATCGTCAAGGCGAAATCCCGTTCACGTCGGAGCGGAAGCTGATGTCCGCGCTGGCCCACCACCGGGAGGGCGACACCCTGTCCCTCGTCACCAAGGGCGCCCCGGACGTCCTGCTGAAACGCTGCACCGGACTTCAGCTCGGCAAGGAGGTTGTTCCGATGGACGCGGACCGCCGCGCCCGGGCGCTGGCCGACATCGAGGAGCTCTCGTCCCAGGCCTTCCGCACGCTGGGCGTGGCCTACCGCCAATACACCGAAGCAAACCGCCACGAAGCCGACGTACTCGACGAGGAGGACGAGAGCACGCTGGTGTACGTCGGCGTCGTCGGTATCCTGGACCCGCCCCGGGCGGAGGCGGCCTCCGCGGTGGCCGAGGCGCGGCGGGCGGGCATCCGCGTCGTGATGATCACCGGGGACCACCCGCTCAGCGCGGCGCGGATCGCCAGCGACCTCGGGATCGCCAAACCGGGGGAGCGGGCGGTCACGGGCGCGGAGCTGGACGAACTGGACGAGGACGGGCTGCGCGCGCTCACCCGGAACAGCTCGGTGTATGCGCGGGTGGCACCGCAGAACAAACTGCAGATCATCACCTCCCTGCAGGCCCAGGGCAACGTGGTGGCGATGACCGGGGACGGTGTCAACGACGCGCCGGCGCTGAAAACCGCGGACATCGGCATCGCCATGGGGGTCACGGGCACCGAGGTCACCAAAGAGGCCTCGAACATGATCCTCGGCGATGACAACTTCGCCACGATCGTCTCCGCGGTGCGCCAGGGCCGGGTCATCTTCGAGAACATCGAAAAGTTCCTGCGCTACCTGCTGTCCTCAAACATGGGCGAGGTGTTCACGGTCTTCCTCGGCGTCGTGTTTGCCGGCGCCATAGGCCTGGCCGGAGCGAGCCCCGGCGAAGTCGCGGTGCCGTTGCTGGCCACGCAGATTCTGTGGATCAATCTCGTGACCGACTCCGGCCCCGCGCTGGCGATGGGCGTTGACCCGGAAATTGACGACGTCATGGCGCGCCGGCCCCGTCAGCGCGGCGACCGGATCATCGGCACACGCATGTGGCTGGGTATCCTGAGCATCGGCCTGGTGATGGGCGTTGCCTCCCTGCTGACCATCGACATCTTCCTGCCCGGCGGGCTGGTCCCCGGCGGCAGCGACTCGCTCGACGTCGCACGGACCGCCGGCTTCACCACCCTCGTGTTCGCCCAGCTGTTCAATGCCTTCAACTCCCGTTCAGAGACGACGTCGGCTTTCCGCCGGCTCTTTGTGAACAAATGGCTCTGGGGGTCGGTGCTGCTGGCGACGGTGCTTCAGGTGGCGGTCGTCGAACTGCCCTTCCTGCAGCGGGCCTTCGGGACGGCGTCCCTGGACCCGGCCCACTGGGCGGTTTGCGTCGCGATGGCCTCGATCGTGTTGTGGTTCGATGAACTCCGCAAGATCGTCCTTCGGGCGGGCGAGCGGCGCCGGGAGGCGCGGACCCGCGGGTGAACCACGACGCCGGATCCCGGCCCCGATTCTGGCCAGGCTTGCCAGTCATTGCCAGGCCGGCCAGTTGTGGGGCAGGCGCCCCATGTCGGGGCAAAAAGAACGGCCCCGACGACTACGTCGGGGCCGTTCGATGAAGACCAGAGCTTCCTGCCAGAATCGAACTGGCGACCTTCTCATTACGAGTGAGACGCTCTACCAACTGAGCTAAGGAAGCAACCGCCTGAAATGCCCGGGAGGCCCGGGCGCTTCATGCCAGAGACAACTGTAGTAGAGTCCTCCGGCCCGGGTCAAAATGAGTGTCGCACGCCTCAGCAGACGGAACGCCTCAGCAGACCGTATTGTCCGCCGGGGTCTTGCCCTCGACCAGGTAACCGTCCACGGCATTGCCGATGCAGACGTTGGAGCGGCCGTAGGCAGTGTGGCCCTCGCCCTGCAGCGTCAGCAGCGAGGCGTTACCCAGCTGCTTGCGCAGTTCGCTCGCCCACTCCACCGGGGTGGCCGGGTCGCCGGTGGTGCCGATCACCAGGATGTCGGTCGCACCCGTGTATTCCACCGGTGCCGGCGTCCGGACGTTCTGGTACGGCCAGTCCCTGCAATTGGTGCCGCCGTAGGCGAAGTACTTGCCGAAGGTGGGCGAATCCAGCCGGAGCTGCTGGTCGTCCGCACGCATGCCCGCGGTGTCCGTGACCATCGGGTAGTCCAGGCAGTTGATGGCGCTGAAAGCAAAGGTGCTGTTCGACGAATAACTGCCGTTGGGTTCGCGTTCGGCGTTGAAGTCGGCCAGCCTCAGGAAGGGCGAAGGGTCGTTCTTCAGGGCGGCACCGAGGGCCTGCGTGAGCAACGGCCAGTTGGCGTCGTTGTACAACGGGACGATCATGCCGGTGACCAGGGTGGACGCCGAGACCATCCTGCCGTCGTTGGCGCGCAGGGGGTTCGCCTCCACGGCGGCGATCAGGTCCCGGATCTGCTGGATCCCGTCGTCGACCCCGCCGCTGAGCGGGCAGCCGTCGGACTGGAGGCAGTTTTCCACGTAGGCGCGGAGGGCTTTCTCGAAGGCTTTGGCCTGGCCGCTGGTGAGCTCCTCATAGCTGAGGGACGGGTCCATCGCGCCGTCCAGGACCATCGCCCCGACGTTGTCAGGGAACAGCGAGGCGTAGGTTGACCCGAGGAACGTCCCATAGGAGAACCCCATGTAGTTCAACTTTGTGTCGTTCAGGGCCGCACGCAGGATGTCGAGGTCCTTGGCGGAGCTCTCGGTGTCGACCTGGCCCAGCACGGGCCCGGTTTTTTCCTCGCACTTGGCGGCGATCACCTGGTTGTCCGCCAGGGCTTCGGCCAGGCCGGCGTCGGTGTCCAGATCGTAGATCTTCGCGCGGGAGGCGTCGCGTTCCTCATCCGTCAGGCAGGTGACCGGGGCGGAGCGCTTCACACCGCGCGGGTCGAAGCCCACGACGTCAAAGTTGGCGCGGAGCTTGTCCGAGAAGTGGGTGGCTCCGGCGTCCCTGACGAAGTCATAGCCGGAGCCGCCGGGTCCGCCCGGGTTGATGAGCAGGCTGCCCTTGCTGTTGCCCTTGGTGGCCAGCTTGAGCGCGGCGATCTCGATGCTGTCGCCGTCAGGCTTGCCGTAGTCCAGCGGAACCTTGATCCTGGCGCACTCCAGGTCCGCCTCGCAGGCGGACCAAACGACCTTCTGCGTGTAGTAGCTGCGGAGTTCGGCGGGTGCGGCGGACGCGATCTCAGGATTCGGTGTGCTGGGGTTTTGGGCCCCGCTGTCGCCGGCGCCGAACAGGGTGCACGAGGAGAGCACCGCGGCCAGGGCCATGGCGCCGGCTGCCCGCATGCCGATCGCAATGGATCGGGATCTGGCGGGCACAGCTCGTGCAGACTTCATACGGTTCTCCTTGGAGCATCGGGACGGGGCGGAGGGGCTGCCACTTCACACCGGATGGGTGCTGGGGGCTGGGCTGGACGTCGCTTCACTGGGGATGGGTCATTCAATGATCCCTCAGATGAGGCTGGCGGCCATGGACTCGATGGCCAGGAGCGGGGCCACGTTGGAAGTCGTGATCCGTTTGCGGGCCTTGTTGATGGCGTCCATGCGGGCAAGCGTCGTTTCGGCGGAGGACTGGCGGGCGAATTCCACGAGTTCGCTCCTGAGTTCAACGTTGACCAGCTCCACGGCGTTCCCCATCTGGATGATCAGCACATCCCGGTAGAAGGACAGCAGGTCGGTCAGCGTGCGGTCGAGGGAGTCTGTCACCGAACGTTTGGCGCGGCGCTTCTGGTCGTCCTCGAGCTGCTTGACCTGCCCCCGCATGGCCGGCGGGAGGGTGCCGCTCTCGGGCGCTCCGAGGGTGGCGAGCAGCGCGGCCTTTTCGGCCGCGTCCCGCTCATCGTTGGAGCTGTTGGCTTCCTCGGTGGCGATCTTGACGAGCTTTTCCGCCATCAGCACCGCGGCGGTGACGCCCTGGAGGGCCAGGGGGAACCGCACTGTTTCGAGCCGCCGCTCGCGGGCTTCGGGGTCCCGTGCCAGCCGGCGGGCGATCCCCACATGGCTTTGCGCTGCCCGGGCCGCGCGCTCGGCGACGGCTGGGTCGACGCCGTCGCGCTTGACCAGCAGGGCCGCGACGTCGGCCGCAGGCGGCAGCCGAAGCGCCACCGCCCGGCACCGGGAGCGGATCGTGACGAGGACGTCTGCCGGGGAGGGCGCGCACAGCATCCAGATGGTGCGGGGGGTGGGTTCCTCGATCGCCTTGAGCAGCACGTTGGTGGTGCGTTCCGCCATCCGGTCCGCGTCCTCCACCACGATGATGCGCCAGCGCGCCGAGGACGGCCGGTTCCCGGCGGTGGAGACCAACTCCCGGGCCTCGTCGATGGTGATGGTGACTTTTTCGGTGCGCACGAACGCGACGTCGGAGTGGGTTTCACCCAGGATGGTCAGGCACGCAGCGCATTCGCCGCAGCCGCGCAGGCTGACATCGTCCTGGTCGCAGTTCAGCGCGGCGGCGAAGGCCTTCGCGGCGTTGGACCGGCCGGAACCCGGCGGGCCGGTGAAAAGCCACGCATGGCTCAGGCCGTCGCCCCCGGCAGCCTGGCGCAGCTGGGCCACGACGGCGGGCTGGCCCTGGAGGTCGTCCCAGACGCTCACGCGCTCACACCCCGGGGGAGGGCCAGCAGCGACTCGACCCGCTCGAGGATCCGCCCCGCCAGCTGATCGACCGGCAGGTGGGCGGGGAGGACGAGGTATTGCTCGGGCCGGGCCGCGGCGAGGGCCAGGAACGCGGTCCGGATCCTGGTGTGGAACTCGTCGGCCTCGGATTCGAGCCGGTCCTCGGCCGCATCGCCCGCGGTGCGCCGCCGGCGGCCGACCGCGGGGTCAACGTCGAGCAGCACCGTGAGATCCGGCTGCAGGCCGGACGTGGCCCACTCATTGATATCGCGGACGGCGTCGGTACCAAGATCCCGGCCGGCGCCCTGGTAGGCGACCGAGGAGTCGATGTAGCGGTCGGTGAGGACGATTTCGCCGCGGTCCAGGGCAGGGCGGATGACCTGGCTGGCGTGGGCGGCGCGGGAGGCCGCAAAAATCAGGGCTTCGGTGTGCGCGTCGATGTGGCCGTGTCCGTGGTCCAGGACCAGGGAACGCAGCTTTTCGCCGATCGGAGTGCCGCCCGGCTCCCTGGTCCGCAGCACCTTGATGCCGCGCGATTCAAGGGCCGCAGCCAGCTCGGCTGCCTGCGTGGACTTGCCGGCGCCGTCGCCGCCCTCGAAGGCGATAAACAGTCCGGGGTTATGGGTAGTCACTGCTCCAGCCTACCGACAATCCCTGACAGTCATGCCCTGGACGTAACGCCTTGGCCGCTCCGCGGGGCGCCGAAGTACCCTGTGACCATGAGTCTTTCCGAAGCGCAGGCAGCCTCCCTCTCCGCAGAAACGGTGGTGGTGGCGGCGGGCCGGCCGCCGCGGGAACGCGACGAACCGGTCAACCCGCCGCTGGTCCTCTCCTCGACCTATTACGGCACCGGACCGCTGGGCGACGGCGACCGCGGTTACGGGCGGTACTCCAACCCCACCTGGGACCCCTTCGAGGAAGCCCTCGGCCAGCTGGAGGGCGCCGGGCTCCCCGGGCTGCTCTACGCCTCCGGCCTCGCCGCCGTCAGCTCAGCACTGTCCCTGGTTCCCGCCGGGGGAGTGCTGGTCATGCCGTCCCACAGCTACGCCGGATCCCTGGTGATGGCGACGGAACTTGCCGGGAAGGGCTTCCTGGAACTGCGCACGGTGGACATCGCGGACACCGACGCGGTCCTGGCGCAGCTCTCGCCGGCGGACGGGAGCCCCGCCAGCATGCTCTGGCTGGAGAGCCCGACCAACCCGATGCTGGGCGTCGCGGACATCCGCGCGCTGACAACAGCCGCGCACGCGGCGGGAGCCGTCGTCGTCACGGACAACACCTTCTCCACCCCGCTGGTGCAGCAGCCACTGGCGCTGGGCTCCGACGTCGTCCTGCACTCGGTGACGAAATACCTCTCCGGCCATTACGACGTCGTGCTGGGCGCCCTGGTGACGTCCGACGCCGGACTCCGCGCCGCGCTGCTGCACCACCGCACCATCCACGGCGGGATCGCCGGGCCGTTCGAGGCCTGGCTGGCGCTGCGCGGGCTGCGCACCCTGGCTCTGCGGATTGAGCGCTCGCAGGCCTCGGCGGCCGTGTTGGCCGAAAGGCTGTGCACGCACCCCAGGGTCGGCAGCATCCGGTTCCCGGGCCTCCCCTCGGATCCCGGCCACGAGCGGGCCAAGAGCCAGATGAAGGGCTTCGGCTCGGTGCTGTGCATTGAAGTGGCCCCGGTGGCCGGGGGCGACGGCAGCCACAACGGCAGCCTCAGCGGTGCCGATGCCGCGGACCGGATGATCCGGGCCCTGAAGCTGTGGCTGCCGGCCACCTCCCTGGGAGGAGTGGAGTCGCTGATTGAACGGCGCCGCCGGCACACCGCTGAGCCGGACAGTGTGCCGGACAACCTGGTCCGCATGAGCGTGGGAATCGAAAACGTCGAGGACCTTTGGGCCGATTTGGTGCAGGCCCTGGCCTGCTTGGACGGCTAGGCTGGGGGGCATGGACGGAAGAGCGCTTATTTTCTATGTCGAGACTGGGGTCTACTTTCTCCTGGCCCTCGTAGCCCTGGCCCTTGAGGTGTGGGCATTCTTCGATTGCCTGCGGCACAAGGCGAACGCTTTTGAAGCCGTGTCCAAGCGCACCAAGACTTTCTGGCTGGCCGTCACCGGCGGCGCCATGGCCGTGGGCCTGCTCTCCCTGCTGGGCGGCGGAGGCGGAGGCCTGCTGGGCCCGCTGGGACTGTTCGGACTCGTCGCCGTAACAGCAGCGTCCGTTTACCTTGCCGACGTCCGTCCCGCCGTCAACGACGCCGGCCGCGGCGGGAGCCGCAACACGGGCCCTTACGGCCCCTGGTAGTCCCCACCGGCCCCCTTAGCTCGCAAGCTCGCCCAGGGAACCCTGCCGGCGTGGGCCCCACCCACCGGTCGGCGCCACGGCGTCCCAGCCGACCGTCAGCTCACCCAGCCGCCACCGGGCCGGACCGTCCTGGACCGGCCAGCCGGCGTCGAGCAGTGCCCGGCACATCGCCGTCCAGCGCTGCCGGTTCCCGAAGGACGCCAGCGGTGCAGCCTCCAGCCAGGCCCTGTCCATCGCCTGCAGGAAGGCTTGAATCCTCTCGCCCGGCACGTTGCGGTGGATGAGGGCTTTCGGCAGCCGCTCGGCCACCTCCGAGGGCAGCGCGAAACTGCCGAACCGCATGGAGAGGCTCAGGCTCAGCGGCCGCTCAGCGTCCAGCGCCACCCACGTGACCCGGCGGCCAATTTCGTCGCAGGTGCCGTCGATGAACAGCCCGTCCGTGGCCAGCCGCCCCTGCACCAGGCGCCAGATGGCCGCGACGTCGGCTTCCTCGTATTGCCGCAGCACGTTGAACGCCCGCACCATGACGGGCCGGCCGGCCACCGGCAGTTCGAAGCCGCCCAGCTGGAAGCTCAGCCCGGGCCGTTCCAGTTCCCGGGCCAGCCGGACGCGCTCGGGCTCGATTTCGATGCCGACCACCCGCACGTCGGGCCGGACCACGGACAGCCGTTCAAAGAGTTCGACGGCGGTGGCGGGGGACGCGCCGTAGCCCAGATCGACGACGAGCGGATCAGCCGCCGCGCGCAGCCGCCAGGCCTGCGGGCCGGTCAGCCAGCGGTCCAGCCGCCGCATCCGGTTGGGGTTGGTGGTGCCGCGGGTAATGTTGCCCACCGGCCTGCCCGCGCGGGGTCCGCTTTTCGCCACACCGCGTTTTTCCATGACATGGGTCTGCGGGGACGCCACCCGCTCAGCCTTCTGCACCACCAGCCCACCCTATCCTCCAACGCGGGGTCACTCCCGGCCCATGCGGCGCCCCTGGATGCGCCGGGAGTGACCCCGCGTTGCGGTGTGGCGGCGGCGATGTAACGCGCGGTACTGTCCGTGGCCGCTCGGCTAGGATAAAAACCATGACTTATAAGCTGATTCTGCTGCGCCACGGCCACAGCGAATGGAACGCCAAGAACCTGTTCACCGGCTGGGTGGACGTTGACCTCAACGACCAGGGCCGGGCCGAGGCGATCCGCGGCGGCGAGCTTCTCGTGGAGCACAACATCCTCCCGGACGTCCTGTACACCTCGCTGTTGAAGCGGGCCATCAACACCGCCAACATGACCCTCGACAAGGCCGACCGCGGCTGGATCCCGGTCAAGCGGGACTGGCGGCTCAACGAGCGCCACTACGGCGCCCTGCAGGGCAAGGACAAGGCCCAGACCCTCGCCGAATACGGTGAAGAGCAGTTCATGACCTGGCGCCGGTCCTACGACACCCCGCCGCCGCCCCTGGCCGACGACTCCGAGTTCTCCCAGGCGAATGATCCGCGTTATGCGGACCTCGGCGACGACCTGCCCCGCACCGAGTGCCTCAAGGACGTCCTGGTCCGCCTGTTGCCCTACTGGGAATCGGACATCAAGGAAGACCTCAAGGCCGGCAAAACAGTCCTGGTCACGGCCCACGGCAACTCCTTGCGCGCCCTCGTGAAGCACCTGGACGGCATCAGCGACGAAGCCATCGCCGGGCTGAACATCCCTACGGGTATCCCGCTGGTCTACGAACTGGACGAGAACTTCAAGCCGCTGAACCCGGGCGGCACCTACCTCGATCCCGCGGCCGCTGCCGAGGCGATCCAGGCAGTCGCCAACCAGGGCAAGAAGTAGCGGTTCGACGCACCAGTTCCGAAACGTACGACGCCGGCCGGTC
>DATITT010000345.1:0-2843 GCA_035467435.1 Arthrobacter sp.
AGCTGGGCGACGACGTCCCGGCGCCAGCCAGCCGGGCGATCGTCACCGGCATGGCGCGCTACACGCTGGACGTGCCGGCGTCGGAGTTTCCGGGGCTGCTGCACGTGAAGCTCCTGCGCTCCCCACACGCCCACGCCCATGTGTTGTCCATCGATACCACCGACGCGCTGCGGATTCCGGGCGTGGAGGCAGTCTTCACCCACGAGGACGCACCCGCGCAGCTGTTTTCCACGGCGCAGCACGAGCTCTACACCGACGATCCGGACGACACCCGGGTGCTCGATGACGTGGTCCGGTTCGTCGGGCAGAAGGTTGCCGCCGTCGTCGCCGACACCGTGGCCGCGGCGGAAGCCGGCGTCCGGGCACTGAAGGTGGAGTACCAGGTGCTGGACGCGGTGTTCACCCCAGAGGACGCGCTGCGCCCCGGCGCCCCGGCCATCCACGGGGACAAGGACGCCGCCACGGCCCGCATCGGGCGGCCGGAGCGGAACGTCGTCGCCGAGCTGCACTCCGACCTGGGCGACGTCGCGGCGGCCTTCGCCACCGCGGACTTCATCCACGAGCAGACCTACCGCACCCAGCGGGTGCAGCACACCGCACTGGAGACCCACGCCGCCATCGCCTCGATCGACGACGACGGCCGGCTCCAGGTCCGCACCTCCAGCCAGGTGCCGTTCCTGGTCCGGCGCACCCTGGGCCGGGTCTTCGGCCTGCCCGAGGACCGGATCCGGGTGGTCGCGGGCCGGGTCGGCGGCGGCTTCGGCGGCAAGCAGGAAGTCCTCACCGAGGACATCGTGGCCCTCGCCGCGCTGAAACTGCGGCGGCCGGTGCAGCTCGAATTCACCCGCACCGAACAGTTCACGTCATCCACCACCCGGCACCCGTTCACCATCCAGCTCAAGGCCGCCGCCAGCGCCGAGGGCACGCTGACCGCCCTGCAGCTGGACGTGCTGACCAACGCCGGCGCCTACGGCAACCATTCCGTGGGCGTGATGTTCCACGGCTGCGGCGAATCCCTGGCCGTGTACAACTGCGCCAACAAGAAAGTGGATGCGCACGCGGTGTACACGAACACGGTGCCGTCCGGCGCGTTCCGCGGCTACGGGCTAAGCCAGATGATCTTCGCGATCGAGTCCGCCGTCGACGAGCTCGCCACCGGGATCGGCATGGACCCGATGGAGTTCCGCCGCCGCAACATGGTCCGCGAGGGCGACGACATGCTCTCCACCCACCCCGACCCGGAAGAGGACGTGCTCTACGGCAGCTACGGGCTGGACCAGTGCACGCGGCTGGTGCAGGACGCCCTGGCACGCGGCCGGGAACGCTGCCGCGACGCCGGCCTCGAGGACCTGGGCCCGGACTGGGTCACCGGCGAGGGCTCGGCGCTGTCCATGATCGCCACCGTCCCGCCGCGGGGCCACTTCGCGCATTCCAGGCTCCGGCTCCTGCCCGACGGGAGCTACCAGGTGGACGTGGGGACCGCGGAGTTCGGCAACGGCACCACCACCGTGCACGCCCAGCTCGCCGCGACCGCCCTGTCCACCACCGCGGGCCGGATCACGGTCCGGCAGTCGGACACGGACCTGGTCGATCACGATTCCGGCGCCTTCGGCTCGGCCGGGACGGTGGTGGCCGGGAAAGCCACCCTCGCCGCGGCCGAGGAACTGGCGGTGCGGATCCGCGCCTTCGCCGCCGGCATCCGGCAGGTCCAGGCCTCCGGGTGTGTGCTGGAGGGTGACGCGGTCATCGTCGAGGGAACCCGGGTGCCGCTGGCGGAACTGTTCGACGCCGCCGCAGCGGCCGGCGTCGAACTCTCCGGCGAGGGGCACTGGGGCGGGACACCGCGGTCGGTGGCGTTCAACGTCCACGGTTTCCGGGTGGCCGTGAACACCGGGACGGGGGAGCTGCGGATCCTGCAGAGCGTCCAGGCCGCCGACGCGGGCGTGGTGGTCAACCCGCGGCAGTGCCGCGGGCAGATCGAAGGCGGCATCGCGCAGGCGCTCGGGGCCGCGCTGTATGAGGAGGTCAGGGTGGACGACGCCGGCCGGGTCACCACGGACATCCTCCGGCAGTACCACATCCCCTCCTTCGCCGACGTGCCGCGCAGCGAGGTGTACTTCGCCGACACGTCCGACAAGCTGGGCCCGCTGGGCGCGAAATCCATGAGCGAGAGCCCGTTCAACCCGGTGGCGCCGGCACTGGCCAACGCCATCAGGAACGCCACGGGGGTCCGGTTCGCGGAGCTGCCGATCGCCCGGGACAAAATCTACCTCGGCCTGAAGGAAGCCCGCGTTTCCCGTTCCGGCCTATAGTCGGATGATGGAAAAGCGAATCTTGGGCAAGACCGGACGGAACGTCTCGATTGTTGGACTGGGGACCTGGCAGCTTGGTGCGGACTGGGGCAACGTGGACCCCGCGCAGGCGCAGGCCATCCTGGCCGCCTCCGTGGAAGCCGGCGTCACGTTCTTCGACACTGCGGACGTATACGGCGACGGCCGAAGCGAGCAGGCCATCGGCAAATTCCTCGCGGACAACCCGGGCCTGGACATTACGGTGGCCACCAAGATGGGCCGCCGGGTGGAGCAGCGGCCGGAGCACTACACGCTCGCCAACTTCCGCGAGTGGACGGACCGGTCCCGGCGCAACCTGGGCATGGAGCAGCTGGACCTGGTCCAGCTGCACTGCCCGCCCACCGCCGTGTACAGCAACGCCGAAGTCTATGACGCGCTGGACACCCTGGTGGCTGAGGGGGCCATCCGGAACTACGGCGTCAGCGTGGAGCGGACCGAGGAAGCCCTCGAGGCCATGCGGCACGAGGGCACGGCCACGGTCCAGATCATCCT
>DATITT010000346.1:0-11492 GCA_035467435.1 Arthrobacter sp.
GGGCCGCCGGAGATCAGCAGCATTTCAGAAGGATATGGCATGGCTACAGGCACAGTTAAATGGTTCAACGCCGAAAAGGGTTTTGGCTTCATTGCCCCGGATGACGGGTCAGCCGACGTTTTCGCCCACTACTCGGCAATCGCCAGCAGCGGCTACCGCTCGCTGGACGAGAACCAGAAGGTAGAGTTCGACGTCACCCAGGGTCCGAAGGGCCCGCAGGCCGAGAACATCCGCCCGCTCTAAGAAACTCCGGATAGCAGCACCGGCCAGCCGGCCGCCATGCTTTCCCCAAGACCACAGACGCCCCGCTCGAGGATTCCTCGGGAGGGGCGTCTGTCGTTTGGGGGCTTGCGGTCAGCCGACGTGGACCCGCGGCCGCCGGGTCACGTCCGGTTCCGCCACCGGGCTGTCATCTCCCTACACGAACGCGGACTTCCCGGTCACGGCCCGGGCCACGATCAGCGAGTTGATCTCGTAGCTGCCCTCGTACGTGTACAGGATCTCGGCATCGCCAAAGAGCTTGCCCATCTCGTAGTCGCTGCTGATCCCGTTGCCGCCCATCAGCGAGCGCCCCATCGCCACCGATGCCCGGGCCAGCCGGGTGGTGGTGGACTTGGCCATCGCGGCCTGGACCATCTCGAGCTTGCCGTCCTCCTGGATCCTGGCCAGCTGCGCCATCAGCGACAGCGACGCGGAAGCGTTGCCCAAAATTTCGGCCAGCTGCTGCTGGATCAGCTGGAAGCGCGCCAGCTCCTTGCCGAACTGCTTCCGCTCCAGCGAATAGGAACGCGCGACGTCGAACGCGGCCAGCTGGATGCCGGCGGCCTGCCATCCCACCCAGGCGCGCGAATCGCGCAGCAGCTCATTGGCCTTGGAGAAGTCCGTGGCCCCGGGGAGCAGGTTGGACTCCGGGATCCGGACCTCGTCGAGCACGATATCCGCGTTCTGCATGATCCGCAGCCCGATCTTGTTCGCTATCTTGGTAGCCGTGTAACCGGGACGGTCCGTCTCGACGATGAAGCCCTTGATCTGCTGGTCCGCGACATCCCGCGCCCACACCACGGCGAAGTCCGCAATGGTGCCGGCGCCGATCCAGCGCTTCGCACCGTTGATGACCCACTCCCCGTCCTCCAGCCGGGCCGTGGTGGCCAGCCCGCCGGCGATGTCCGAGCCGTGGTCCGGCTCGGTCAGGGCAAAGGCGCCGATCTGCGTCAGGGCAGTGAGCCCCGGCAGCCAGCGAGCCTTCTGCTCCTCGGAGCCGAGCTGGTCGATCATGCCGACGATCAGCTCATTGTGGATCCCCACCAGGGCAGAGAGGGACACATCGGCGCGGGCCACCTCGACATACATGAGTCCCTTGAACAGCTTGGACGACCCGTCGGTCTGCAGGCCGCCGAGGCCGTACTTCCCGAGCTCGGCGAGCAGCCCGAAGGGGAATTCCTCACGGTTCCAGTAATCGATCGAGGCCGCACGGATCCGGGACTGCAGGAAATCACGGATCTCCAGGTAACGGGACTGCTCCTCCGGGGGCAGCAGGTCGACGATGTACATCAGATCGGCGTCCGGGAAGGGAGGTGCCGCCACGCGTTCAAGCGCTGCTTTGTCCTCGGTGACCCTCTGTCCGCTGGCACGTCCTTGTGGCTGCACGGGCATGTATCCCTTCGTAGTGATCCGGTCATCAACCGGGTCGGCTCTTCCAAACCCTTGGATGTCCTAGTATATTGCACAGTGATGGCGATCACTAGGCAACTGGTGATTTCCGGGCAACGGCGCCGGGCCTGAAACGGCTGCGCCACCAGACTTCGAAAGGTGCACCATGACAGTCACTGAGGAATTCCGCGCAGCACGCGACCGCATGCTTGACCTCCGCACGGACTACGAGGCGGCGCGCAGCGAATTCCAGTGGCCGCGCTTTGAGCACTTCAACTTCGCCCTGGACTGGTTCGACCAGATCGCGGCGGACCCCGCCAAGGCGGACAACCCGGCCCTCGTCATCGTCGAGCAGGACGGCACTGCCACGCGGCGCAGCTACGCGGACCTGTCGCGGCGCTCCGCCCAGGTGGCCAACTGGCTGCGCAGCCAGGGTGTGCGGCGCGGCGACCGCATGATCATCATGCTCGGCAACCAGGTGGAACTCTGGGAACTGATGCTCGCCGGCATCAAGCTGGGCATCGTCATGATCCCCACCACCACCCTGATGGGGCCGGCGGACCTCAAGGACCGGGTGGAGCGCGGCGGCGCGAACTGGGCCGCCGTCGGAAGCGCCAATATCGAGAAGTTCGACGGGGTCCCGGGCGAGTACACGCTGATCGAAATCGGCGGCGACGCCGGCAAAGCCGAGATAAACAAGGCCGCCCTGCAGTACATCGAGTCCGCCGGATCGCCGGAAGAGTTCGCCCCGGACGCGCCGACCCAGGCCGACGAGACCCTGCTGCTGTACTTCACCTCGGGGACCACCTCCAAGGCCAAGCTCGTGGAACACACGCACACTTCCTACCCGGTGGGCCACCTGTCCACCATGTTCTGGATCGGGATGGAACCCGGCGACGTGCACCTGAACGTGGCCTCGCCGGGCTGGGCCAAGCACGCCTGGTCCAATGTGTTCACGCCCTGGATCGCCGAAGCCTGCGTGTTCATTTACAACTACGAGCGCTTCGATGCCAAGGCGCTCATGGAGCAGATGGACCGCGAGTCGGTGACGAGCTTCTGCGCCCCTCCCACGGTCTGGCGCATGCTCATCCAGGCCGACCTGACCCTGCTCAAGAACCCGCCCACCAAGGTGGTGTCCGCCGGCGAGCCGCTCAACGCCGAGGTGATCGACCAGGTCCAGCGCGCCTGGGGCCAGACCATCCGCGACGGCTTCGGCCAGACCGAATCCACGGTGCAGATCGCGAACACCCCCGGGCAGCCGATCAAGATCGGCGCCATGGGCAAGCCGCTGCCCGGTTACGACGTCGTGCTCGTGGACCCGGCAACGGGTGACGAGGGCGACGACGGCGAGCTCTGCCTCCGCCTCGACCCCCGCCCCGCCGGGCTGATGAAGGCGTACTACGGGGATCCCGAAAAGACGGCGGATGCGTTCCGTGACGGCTACTACCACACCGGTGACATGGCAAGCCGGGACGAGCGGGGAATCATTACCTACGTGGGCCGCGGCGATGACGTCTTCAAGTCCTCCGACTACCGGCTCTCCCCGTTCGAGCTGGAAAGCGTGCTGATCGAGCACCCGGCGGTGGCCGAGGCCGCCGTCGTCCCCTCCCCCGACCCGCTCAAGCTCTCCGTACCCAAGGCGTTTGTGGTCCTGGCTGCCGGGCACGAGGCCGGACCGGAACTTGCCGAGGACATCCTGCGGTACTGCCGCGACCATCTGGCACCGTTCAAGCGGATCCGCCGGCTGGAATTCGCCGAGCTGCCCAAAACCATCTCCGGCAAGATCCGTCGTGTGGAGCTGCGGCACAGCGAAGAACTGCGCCACGGCGGCGGGACGGTCCCGGCCGGCCTCGGCACCGAGTACTCCGAAGCCGACTTCCCCGGCCTGAAAAGCCCCACCGGAAGCTAGGCTGAATCCCATGAGATGCAGGATGAGAAGCTGGGGGCACCGTGGCAACGCCGCTGCCGCGTGATCCGATCGCCGACGCCCGGCTGAACTGGGAGCGGCACGGCTGGTCCGACGTCGCCGCACCGATGGCTGCCATCACCGCCATCATGCGGACCCAGCAGATCCTGCTGGCCCGGATCGAGGGCGTCCTGAAGCCGTTCGAACTGACGTTTGCCCGCTACGAATTGCTCGCCCTGCTCAGTTTCGCCCGCAGCGGCGCGCTGCCCATGAACAAGGCAAGCGCGCTGCTGCAGGTCCATCCCACCTCGGTGACGAACGCCGTCGACCGGCTGCAGCAGGCGGGGCTGGTGAACCGCTCGCCGCATCCCACGGACGGGCGCACCACCCTGATCGAACTCACCCAGGAGGGGCGTACACTGGCGAAAAGAGCCACGGCAGCACTCAACTCCGAGGTGTTCGCCCGGTCCGGTTTCGCGGAGCAGGATGTGGACCAGCTGATCCGGATCCTGGGCACCTTCCGCCGCAATGCCGGCGATTTCAGCTAATATCCCGGCCGGAAGGCCTCAACAGAACTGACTTCCCGTCACACCGCAGTGATGGGTTCGCGGTACCAGGAGACGACTCATGCAGCCGAACGCCTATTCCCGCCCCGATGACCGGGAGCTGCTCCGGGCCTCCCTGCGCCTGCTCTCCGGCAGGTTCCGGCCCGCTGTGCTCTTCGCCGGGCTGGCCAGCGGCGAACTGCTGCAGCTGACGGACTTCCTTGGCACCGCCACGTCCAGCCTGCAACAGCTCGTCGTCGTCCCCGGCACGGGCCTCGGCGGCCGCGTCTTCACCCAGCGGCGGCCGTACCACGTTGAGGACTACATCGCCTCCGAGGGAATCACCCATGAATACGACCTCGCCGTCCGGCGGGAACGCCTGACCTCAATGGCGGCCGTCCCCGTGGTGGTCCAGGGCCAGTCGCGCGCGGTGCTGTACATCGCCAGCCGGGACAGCGCCCCGCTGGGCGAGAACGCTTTGTGCGAGGCGATGGAGGCGGCCGCCGAGATCGCTGCTGAACTCCGCGTCCGGGACGAAGTGGACCGGCGGGTCTCGATCATCAACACGGCACGGGCCGAGCCGGCCCAGGCCTTGGACCGGATCTGGCTGGAGCACATCCGGGAAGCCCACGCCGACCTGCGGTCCCTGGCCGGCACAGTGTCCGATCCTGACCTGGCGCGGCAGTTGGACATCATCGGCAGCCATCTGGCGCCGCCGCCCGCTGACGGTCTCCACCCGACAGCCCGGCTGGCCCGCCGTGAGCTTGATGTGCTGGCGCAGGTGGCGCTGGGCTGTTCGTACCAGGAAACCGCTGAACGCCTGGGCTTGAAAGCGGTGACGGTCAAGAGCTACCTGCAGAACGCGATGGCCAAATTGTCCGCGCACAACCGGCTTGAGGCCGTGTCCGCGGCCCGCCGGCTGGGACTCATCCCGTAAAGCGGGGCTGCCGGTTTTCACCGGCAACCCCGCCCCCAACGCGCGGATCCTCCGAACCCGGAATCCGCGGTCTCGATTGCCCTGGCTCAGATCCCTAGGGACCGGCGACGGGCTCGATAAACGCTGCCTCTTCCACGTGCTTCGAGGAGGTGTGCGGATCGCCGTCGTCCAGCCCCTTGTTTTCGCGGTTGGGCAGGGCCAGGGTGCAGAGCACGCTGAACACTCCGATCCCGGCGAGCAGGAACCCGATGGACCACGCACCGGATGTGACGGCGAGCTGGGCCGCCACGAGGGGGACAATGCCGCCGCCGATGACGCCGGCGAGGTTGTAGCCCATGCCGGCGCCGGTGTAGCGGTAGCGGGTCTCAAAGAGCTCCGGCAGCAGAGCCCCGGCGGGGCCGTAGGCGATGGCGAAGATCACCAGGGTGACGGTGAGGCCGAGACCGAAGGCGAAGACGGTGTTCGCGCTGAGGATCGGGAACAGCATGAGGGACCACGGCACGGCAAGGATGCACGAGGTGGCGATGACCTTCTTGCGGCCGAAGCGGTCCGAGAGGACGCCGGAGGCCAGGGTGGCCACGGCGACAAACAGCGAGGCGACGATGCCGGTGCTCAGCACTTCCACCCGGCTCAGCTGCATCCCGGTAGGGCTCGTGGCATAGCTGGTGAGGTAGGCGGTGCCAATGTAGAACAACGCGAACAGGAGCGTCAAGGAGCCGCCGGCAAGGAGGATTTCGCGCGGCTGGCGCTTGATGGATTCGAAGATGGGCAGCTTGGTGCTGGTACTGGTGACCTTGGCTGCGTTCTTGAAGACCGGGGTTTCCTCGATGCTCAGCCGCACCCACAGGCCCACGAGGACGAGTACTGCGCTGAGGATGAACGGCACCCGCCAGCCAATCGTCATGAAGGCCTCGGATTTGTCCCCCAGCGTCAGGTTGGTGAGGAGGAACGTGCCGCTGGCCAGGGCGAAGGCAACCGACGGGCCGAGTTGCGGGAAGGAGCCGAACAGCCCGCGTTTTCCCACAGGAGCATATTCGGCCACGAGGAGCGTGGCGCCGGCCCATTCGCCGCCAACGGCGAGGCCCTGCACGAAGCGGAGCACCACCAGCAGGATGGGCGCTGCCACACCGATGGTGTTGGCGTCCGGAATGAGGCCGATCATCACGGTGGCGATGCCCATCATGAGCAGCGTGGTGATGAGGGTTTTCTTCCGGCCAATCCGGTCTCCGTAGTGGCCGAAGATGATCGCGCCGACGGGACGGGCGAAGAAAGCGACGGCAAACGTGCCGAAGGAGGCAATGGTGCCGGCGGCGGGACCCAGAGCCGGGAAGAACACGACCGGGAAGACCAGGGCGGCGGCGGTGCCGTAGATAAAGAAGTCGTAGAACTCGATGGTGGTTCCGGCGGCGCTGGCGAAGGCAACCTTGCGCAGCGTCTTTTTGCTGGGCGGCGCCTGCGGCCCGGCCGTCGAAGTCGGTGAAACTGAAGTCATGTCTATCTCCTTTGATGTCAGCCTCGATGCACGGCTTTGTGACTCACATCACCGTAACGAAAAGCATGGACATCCAACTACCTCCTAAAAGAGGTAGCCGCATATAGCGCAGTACCGCCCGTGCGGTCCCCTAGACTTCGGTGAGAAACCAACCCCGAACCTGAGGAGCACGATGATCCCGGAGATCAATATCTGGGCGGTACTGCTGGCCACGCTGTCCAGCATGGCGGTCGGGACCGTCTGGTACACGCCGAAGGTGTTCGGCAACTACTGGATGCGCGTCGCCAAGGTCGCCCCGAGCGGGGATGCCAGGGACGCCGTCAAACCGATCCTGATCACCCTGGTCGTCAGCTTCGTCAGCGCCTGGGTACTGGCCGGGTCCGCCGCCATCTCACAGCACTTCTACGGCGGGAATTTCCTCGTCAACACCCTGGTCACCGCCCTGATCCTGTGGGCAGGGTTCACGGCGGCGCGCTTCATCACCCACGATGCCTTCGAGGGCCGCCCTGCCGGCCTGACGGTGCTGAATTGCGCCCACGAACTCGTGACACTCCTGGTGATGGCCCTGATCATCGGCCTGTTCGGCATCAGCGCGGCGTGACGTCCTGACGGGGCCGGGCACGTCCCACGCGGCATATCCCGCCTGGCGACACGCAAAAGCCCTGGCGCTGCCGTATTCCGGCAGCGCCAGGGCTTTTGCGCGTCATGGAAGGTTTCCCGCGTCGCGGGAGAACCAAACGGTCCGCGCCTAACGGTGGGTGAAGTCCGGCTGGCGCTTCTCGGCGAAGGCTGCCATGCCTTCCTTCTGGTCCTCGGTGGCGAACAGCGAGTGGAACACCCGCCGTTCAAACAGCACACCCTGGGCCAGCCCGGTCTCGAACGCGGTGTTAACGGCTTCCTTGGCCACCATTGCCACCGGCTTGGACTTGGAGGCAATCACCGCGGCGGCCTTCAGGGCCTCGTCCAGCACGTCAGCGGCGGGCACCACCCGGGACACGAGGCCGGCACGTTCTGCTTCCTCGGCGTCCATGAAGCGCCCGGTCAGGATCATGTCCATCGCCTTGGACTTGCCCACCGCGCGGGTGAGGCGCTGCGAGCCGCCCATGCCGGGCAGCACGCCCAGGTTGATCTCCGGCTGGCCGAACTTGGCGTTGTCCCCGGCAATGATGAAATCGCACATCATCGCGAGCTCACAGCCGCCGCCCAGGGCGAACCCGGACACGGCCGCGACCACCGGGATCCGCAGCCGGGTGAAGTCTTCCCAACCGCGGAACCAGTCCGCCGCATACATGTCCATGTAGCCCTTGGACTGCATTTCCTTGATGTCCGCCCCGGCCGCGAAGGCCTTGGCGGAGCCGGTCACCACGACTGCCCCCACCTCGGGGTCGGCGTCCATGGCCGACACCGCGGTGACGAGTTCGTCCATGGTGGACTTGTTGAGGGCGTTCAGCGCCTTGGGCCGGTTGAGCGTCACGAGACCCACCCGGCCCCGGCGCTCCACCAGAATGTTTGTGTACTGCTCCGTCATGCTTGTCCCCTCAGCTGCTGTTCAGAAAGATTGGTGTCCGGCTGGTCCGTGTTCAGCACCGGCTAGTGGTCGGATTTGTCCCGGATGTCGGTAATGATGCCGGAGAAGTCCCGGCCCGCCCCGCCTTCCGCGGCAAAGCTATCGTAGATTTCGGACGCGAGCGGACCCAGCCTGGCGGCGACACCGGTGCTTTCGAGCGCGTTGAGTGCCAGCTTGAGGTCCTTCGCCATGAGTGCCCCGGCGAAGCCGGGCTGGTAGTCGCGGTTCGCGGGGCTCGTGGGCACGGGCCCGGGCACGGGGCAGTTGGTGGTCAGCGCCCAGCACTGGCCCGAGGCCGCGGACGCGACGTCGAACAGCGCCTGGTGGGTCAGTCCCAGCTTCTCTCCCAGCACAAAGGCTTCGCTGACCGCGATCATCGAGACGCCGAGGATCATGTTGTTGCAGATCTTCGCGGCCTGTCCTGCGCCATGTTCCCCGCAGTGGACCACACGCTTGCCCATCACTTCGAGCATCGGCCTGACCGCTTCGAAGTCCTCCGGAAGCGCCCCCACCATGAAGGTCAGGGTGCCTGCCTCGGCCCCGACGACGCCGCCGGAAACCGGGGCGTCGACGGCCCGGTGCCCGGCCGCCACGGCGAGTTCGGCCGCCTCCCGGGCCTCATCCACGTTGATCGTGGAGCAGTCCAGGAAGAGGGTGCCCGGTGCTGCGGTGGCGAGCAGGCCCGGCTGGCCGGGCTGTCCCGGCTGGCCGGGGGTGCCGCGGTAGGCGTCCAGCAGGTGTTTGCCGCTGGGCAGCATGGTCAGGACGACGGGGGCACCGGCCACGGCCTCAGCGGCGGTGTCAGCGGTGGCGATGCCGTGCGCCCGGGCAGTTTCCAAGGCGGCCGGCACCACGTCGAAGCCGGTCACGGTGTAGCCGGCTTTGACCAGGTTGATGGCCATCGGCCCGCCCATGTGGCCCAGGCCGAGGAAGGCGACGGTGCCGGCATGCGCCCCTGGCTGATTCGGTTCCGACGGCGAGGGTTCAGACATTGTCGCGCTCCTTCGAAAGCATCAGTTCACGGTCGCCCAGCGGCGCAAAATAGGATTCCACGTCTTCGCGGCTGACGTCCGCCAGCGTGGCGGGCTGCCAGTGCGGGTTGCGGTCCTTGTCGACCACCTGGGCACGGATGCCTTCGCGGAAGTCGGGTCCGGCAAGGAACCGCAGTCCCACCCGGTACTCCTGTTCCAGGGCTTCCTCGAGGCCCAGTCCCCTGACCCGGCGCAGGGATTCCAGCGCCACCTTCACGGCGGTCGGCGACTTGGCGTCGATGGTGTCGGCGGCGTCGGAGGCTTCCCCGCCCACTGCCCGCAGCCGGCGCACGATCTCCTCGGCGTCGTCGCTCGAATAGCAGGCGTCAATCCATTCCTGCTGCGCGGCGAGGACGGAGGGCGGGGCCTCCGCAGCGAAGCGTGCGACGGCGGCGTCCGCCGCCTCGCTCTCCAGCGCCTCGGCGAGGTCCGCGAGCTTCGCGGACGGAACGAAGTGGTCCGCGAGCCCCAGGAACAGGGCGTCGGCGCCGCTCAGGTGCGCGCCCGTGAGGGCCGCATGGGTGCCGGTCTCCCCTGGTGAGCGGGAGAGAAGCAGGGTTCCGCCGACGTCGGGCACAAACCCGATGGTGGTCTCCGGCATGCCCATCCGGGTGCGTTCGGTGACGATCCGGACCGAACCGTGCGCGGAGATCCCCACACCGCCGCCGAGGACCAGCCCGTCCATCAATGCGATATACGGCTTCGGGTAGCCCGAGATCAGGGAGTTCAACCGGTATTCCCCGGCCCAGAAGTCGGCCGTTGCGTCGCCGCCGTCGAGCATGTCCCGGTAGATGGCCACGATGTCGCCGCCGGCGCACAGGCCCCGGTCACCGGCGCCGCGGACCAGTACCGCAGCCACGGCGTCGTCGTCTGCCCAGAGAGTGAGCTGTTCCAGCATGGCTGATGCCATGCCCGCGGTGAGCGCGTTGACGGCCTGGGGCCTGTTGAGCGTGACCACGCCCAGCCGGCCGCGCCGCTCGAACAGCACCTCCGCCGGCGTGGCGTCCGAGGAGTGCTTCCCCGTCATCAGCTGCCTTCCGGCATCACGAAGCTGGCACCGGTGCGGATGCCGGAGGGCCAGCGGGTGGTGACCGTCTTGGTCTTGGTGTAGAAGCGGAAGGCGTCCGCGCCGTGCTGGTTGAGGTCGCCGAAGCCGGAGGCCTTCCAGCCGCCGAAGGTGAAGTAGGCAATCGGCACCGGGATGGGGACGTTGATGCCCACCATGCCCACCTGGACCCGGCTGGCGAAGTCGCGGGCGGAGTCGCCGTCGCGGGTGAAGATGGCGACGCCGTTGCCGAACTCGTGCTCGCTGCACAGGCGCAGTGCCTCGTCGTAGTCCTCCGCGCGGAGGACACTCAGCACCGGGCCAAAGATCTCTTCCTTGTAGATCGCCATGTCCTTCGTGACGTTGTCGAAGAGGGTGGGGCCGACCCAGAAGCCGCCCTCGTAGCCCTCGACCTTGAGGCCGCGGCCGTCGGCCAGCAGGGTGGCGCCCTCGTCGACGCCGGCCTGGATGTAGCCCTCGATCCGTTCCTTGGCGGATGCCGCCACCACCGGGCCGAAGTCCGAGTCGCTGGCGAGGCTGTGGCCGACCTTGAGGTCCGCGATCCGCTCCTCCAGCTTGGCGACGAGCGCGTCTCCGGTGGCCTTGCCGACCGGCACGGCCACCGAGATCGCCATGCAGCGTTCTCCGGCGGAGCCGAAGCCGGCGCCCATCAGGGCGTCGGCGGCCATGTCCAGGTCCGCGTCGGGCATGATCACCATGTGGTTCTTGGCGCCGCCGAAGCACTGGGCACGCTTGCCGTTCGCGGCGGCGGTGGCATAGATGTACTGCGCGATCGGCGTGGAGCCGACGAAGCCGACGGCCTGGACCCGGGGGTCCTCCAGCAACGCATCCACCGCTTCCTTGTCGCCGTTGACGACGTTGAAGACACCGGCGGGCAGCCCGGCCTCGGTGAAGAGTTCCGCGAGGCGCAGCGGCACGGAGGGGTCCCGTTCCGACGGCTTGAGAATGAAGGAGTTGCCCGCGGCGAGCGCCGGGCCGGACTTCCAGAGCGGGATCATGGCCGGGAAGTTGAAGGGAGTGATCCCGGCGACGACGCCGAGCGGCTGGCGCAGCGAGTGGACGTCGATGCCGGTTCCGGCGTTGTCCGAGAATTCGCCCTTGAGCAGGTGCGGGGCGCCCGCGGCGAATTCCACGACCTCGATGCCGCGCTGGATGTCACCCTTGGCGTCCAGGAACGTCTTGCCGTGCTCGGAGGACAGCAGGGTGGAGAGTTCATCCAGGTTCTGGTTGACCAGGTCGACGAACTTGAGCAGGATCCGTCCGCGGCGCTGCGGGTTCATTGCAGCCCATTCGAGCTG
>DATITT010000347.1:0-3779 GCA_035467435.1 Arthrobacter sp.
GGGGGACCAAAGACCGTCGGTTGTTGGAAATCCACTCTCCCAAGCAAGACTCACTTCTGCAGTCGCGCCGGGAGAGCCAGTGGATCTCCAGACGAAGGACCCTGAACATAGGGCGGCCGGCGCAGGTGAACGAAGCAAAGCTCCGCAGTCATGGACTGCGTCGAGACAAGCCCCGGGCATCTGCGCGGGGCGTTTTTAGTTTTTAGCTCTTTTGAGCGGGGACCGGGAAACACCGGCACTATCCCCGGAAGGAGGGTTATGGCAACGCCTAGCAAGGTTTCAGCAGTAGCTGAGATCACTAACGATTTCAAGGAATCGAACGCCGCTGTCCTGACCGAATACCGTGGGCTCACCGTTGCACAGCTCAAGCAGCTGCGTGTCTCTCTCGGCCAGGACACCAAGTTCTCGGTCGTCAAGAACACCCTGACCGCTATTGCAGCCAAGGAAGCTGGTGTCGAAGCATTCGACGGCCAGCTCGCCGGCCCCACTGCAATCGCGTTCATCAAGGGTGACGCAGTTGCCGCTGCCAAGAGCCTGACGGATTTTGCCAAGACCAACAAGCAGCTGGTTATCAAGACCGGTTACTTCGAGGGCAAGGCACTGAACGCCAGCGAAGTTGCTGCCCTGGCAGCACTCGAGTCCCGCGAGCTGCAGCTCGCCAAGGTTGCAGGCATCCTCAAGGCTCCTGCTGCCGCCGCTGTTCGCATCATCGACGCACTGCGCCTCAAGCTTGAAGAAGAGAACGGCGCACCGGCTGAAGCCGAAGCGCCCGCCGCTGACGAAGCCCCGGCCGACGCAGCAGCTGAAGCTCCGGCTGACGCCGCCGCTGAAGCTCCGGCCGACGCCGCAGCCCCCGAAGAGAACTAACTCTCTCCAAACCAGACTCCGGTGCGAAGGCACGGCTCCGGCCGCCGAGCACCACTATAGGAAGGACGCCACACCATGGCGAAGCTCACCAACGAAGAGCTCATTGCAGCTTTCAAGGAACTGACCATCATCGAGCTCTCTGAGTTCGTTACGCTCTTCGAAGAGACCTTCGAAGTTACGGCTGCTGCTGTTGCAGTTGCTGGCCCCGCCGCCGGCCCTGCAGAAGAAGAAGAGCAGACCGCATTCGACGTCATCCTGGAGCACCCGGGCGACAAGAAGATTGCAGTCATCAAGGAAGTTCGCGCCATCACTTCCCTGGGCCTCAAGGAAGCCAAGGACGTTGTCGACAGCGCTCCGAAGGCCATCCTCGAAGGCGTCACCAAGGAAGCTGCCGAGAAGGCTGTTGCACAGCTCGAAGAAGCCGGCGCTCGCGTTACCCTCAAGTAACTCGCCGCTTCAGGAACTGTCCGGGAACCCTGCGTTCCTGCACTGCTCCGGGAAACCCCGTCCACTCCGGTGGGCGGGGTTTCCTGCGTTAAGGTCCAGTTCGGGGCCAACGGACACCCAGGCCTCAAAGGGCCGGAGCGGGAGTTCCCCGGGATAGCCCGCCCTCCAAGCCCGGGGGAGGTGTTAACCCGGCCGGGCCAAATTGGATTGGGTTGGCTCCGCTTGGGCGGTCAGTTCGGTTCGGAGATGTCCGCGACGACGGCGGCGAGGGCTGCGGTCAGGGCATCGGCGTCCACGAAGGCGCTGAAGCCGTGTTCCCCGGCCCCCAGGGAAATCCTGCGCCCGGTGATGGTCCGGTCCGCGTACACCGGCCAGGCCACGGTGCTTCCGAGCGGGGTGATGGTGCCGCGCTCGTAGCCCGTGGCGGCGAGGGCCACGTCCGCCGTCGGGAGGGACAGCCTGTTCACGCCGATCAGCGTGCGGAGCTTGGGCCAGGAGATCTGCCGGTCGCCCGGAATCAGGGCGAACAGGAAACTGCCGTCCTTGTGTTTGACCACCAGGGACTTCACGATATCCCCGGGCTCAATCCCCAGGATCCGGGCCGCCTCCTCCAGGCTGTTCGCGGCAAGGCGCTCCACCAGCTGGACACTGAGGCCGCGGGCGGCGGCGTCAGCCAGGAACCGCTCCCGGCCGGCGGCGCCACCACCGGCGCCACCACCGGCCGGGCCCTGCCCGGGCATCACGTGGTCCGGCATTGTGCTCAGTCGCGGTACAGCAGGAGCGCTTCGCCCTGGCCGCCGCCGCCGCACAGGGACACCGCGGCCTTGCCGACGCCGCGCCGCTTCAGCTCGTGCGCGGCGTGCAGGGCCAGCCGGGCACCGGAGGCGCCGATCGGGTGGCCCATGGCGATAGCGCCGCCGTGGATGTTGCACTTCTCCAACGGGTAGTCGAGGTCCTTGAGCGACTGGACGGCGACGGAACCGAAGGCCTCGTTGATCTCGATGAAGTCCAGGTCCGCGGCGGACCAGCCGGCCTTGTGCAGCGCGCTCTTGATCGCGTTGGAGGGCTGGGAGTGCAGCGAGTTGTCCGGACCGGCCACCTGCCCGGGCTTCCCGACGACGGCGAGGTACTCCAGGCCGTTGTCCTCGGCAAACTTCCGCGAGGACAGCACCAGGGCGGAGGCGCCGTCGGACAGGGGAGAGGAGTTGCCGGCGGTGATGGTGCCGTCCGTGACGAATGCCGCCCGCAGCCCGGCCAGCGAACCGGTGGTCGTGTCCGGCCGGAGGCCTTCATCCGCGGCCAGGATGACCGGCTCACCCTTGCGTTGCTTCACGCTGATCGGTGCGATTTCGCCGTCGAACACGCCGTCCTTGGCGGCACGGGCGGCGCGCTGGTGGGACGCTGCCGCCACCTCGTCCTGGGAGGTGCGGTCGATGCCCAGCGTGAGGTTCTTGGCCTCGGTGGACAGGCCCATGGACTGCCCGTCGAAGGCGTCGGTCAGGCCATCGTGGGCCGCGACGTCCAGCGCCTGGATGGCACCGTAGGTCCAGCCCTGCCGGGAGCCGGGGAGGAGGTGCGGCGCGTGGGTCATGGACTCCTGGCCGCCGGCGACGACGACGGTGGCGTCGCCGCTGCGGATCATCCGCGCCGCATCGATCACCGCGGTCAGCCCGGAGAGGCAGACCTTGTTGATGGTCACGGTGGGAACGTCCCAGCCGATGCCGGCGCCAACGGCGCTCTGGCGCGCGGGGTTCTGTCCTGCCCCGGCCTGCAGCACCTGGCCCATGATCACCGAATCCACCTGCTCGGCCTTCACCCCGCTGGCGGCCAGGGCTGCGCGGATGGCGTGTGCGCCGAGCTCCACGGCCGTGAAGCTGGCGAGCTGCCCGTTGAGGCGGCCCTGGGGCGTGCGGGCGGCGGCGAGGATGACAACATCATTGTTGTCTGCAGAGTTGCTCATGGTTTTCTCTTCCGATCTTGAAGGATGTACAGCAAGGTTATCGTGACGCCAGTCACGGAGCCATCCGCCGGCGGATGGGACGCCGCGATCCGCCGCTTTATACCCCATCCGGGAGCCGGGGCCGGTGCTTGCAATCCCGGGCGAAGTGGGGTAGACAAGTAGGTTGCTTTGCCGTATCGTAGATATTTGCGTCTTCCCTGTTTACCTTCAGCCTTCATATAGCGGTGGGCTTAGCCTGGCAGCTGCGCCATTAATGTGCCGTCAACAACGGCACCAACATGGTCAGCGCGGGTCCCGGGTCATATAGCGGAACCGGACTGGTAGCGCTGCGGAGTCACTCCGCAGGGTACATAGCGGGGGAGAGCTGAAAACGCCTGAAGGTCTGTGGAAGGATCCCTCTTGGTCGCCTCGAGCACCTCTAATGTAAACAACGCTGCAACCGCTATCAATGCCGACAGCACCGACGGTGCAACCCGCCGGCTCTCATTCGCAAAGATTCACGAAC
>DATITT010000348.1:0-3121 GCA_035467435.1 Arthrobacter sp.
TAACCGAAGCCGGTGGAAGGATGCGTGGGCTTGATGCCGATCGTGACGATTTTTCCGGCCGCGGCCGTGTGGATGGCCTCCCTGACGGCGTCATGAAACAGCTCGTCCGGGCTGATCACCTGGTCCGCGGCGAAGGAGCCCATGATCGTGTCCGGGTCGCGCTCGTGCAGGATGGCCGCGGCGAGGCCTATGGCGGCCCCGGAGTCCTTGGGCTCGCTCTCGAGCACCAGGTCCGCGTCCTCAATTTCCGGCAACTGGCGGCAGACCGCGTCGCGATGGGCCTTGCCGGTCACCACAAGCATGTGCTTGCCGGCGAGCGGCTCCAGCCGGTCGTAGGTGGATCTCAGCAGGGTACTGCCCGAACCCGTGAGGTCGTGAAGGAACTTGGGGGCTGCGGCCCGCGACAGAGGCCAGAGGCGGGTCCCCACACCGCCTGCCGGAATCACAGCGATAAATCGGCTCAGGGCCGAATCGTTGAGTGAGTCCTGGCTTGTCGCTTTGTCTGTAGTCATCACGGCTACTTTAGCTGAACGTACCGTGCGAGTCCCCGACCACGGCCGGACACGGCGCGGACGCGTCGCGGACGCGTCGCCCCGGGTGCAGTCCCGGCCCGGCGGCGGGGCTCCCCGGCCGGGCCGGGACTGTGGCGTTCGTCTCAAAAGTGGACGAAAACCCGCCGGGAACCGTCACCAACTGGTGGCTGAATTGAATAAGCTGGTAGCGAAGCCTAGATTTAGGCTTGAGCTTACGAGTGCTCTCGCAGCAGGCGTTCCCCCCGCGTGGATCCCATGCCAGCGCCGCTGTGTTGCAGGGAGGTTTATTCAGTGCCGACAAAACCAGCTGGCACCTTGTACCGCGGCCGTGAAGGCATGTGGTCCTGGGTTGGACATCGCATTACCGGTGTAGTGATCTTTTTCTTCTTGTTGGTCCACGTCCTGGACACCTCATTGGTGCGTGTGTCCCCGGAGGCCTACACCGCCGTGATCGGTGCCTACAAGAACCCCCTGATGGCCCTGGGTGAAACGGGCCTTGTTGCAGCGATCGTGTTCCACGCCTTCAACGGCCTGCGGATCATCGCCGTCGACTTCTGGAAGAAGGGCGCGAAGTACCAGCGCCAGATGCTGTGGGCGGTGCTCATTCTCTGGGCAGTCGTCATGGTGGGCTTCTCCATCCGCCACCTTTCCCTCGCCCTTGGAGGTCACTAGCCATGAGTGCAACTCAGATTGAGAGCCCGCGCAGCCCGAAGGCGCCCGCTGCCAAGGTGGGCAGCAACCGGATTGCGCCGCAGTACCGCCGCAACGGCAGTTCCAAGGGGAACTTCGAAATGCTCGCATGGCTCTTCATGCGGCTCTCGGGCGTTGTGCTGGTTGTCCTGATCTTCGGGCACCTGACCGTCAACCTGCTGGTGGGCGAAGGCATCAAGGCGATCGACTTCGGTTTTGTCGCCGGCAAGTGGGCCGATCCGTTCTGGCAGGTCTGGGACCTGGCCATGCTGTGGCTCGCCATGCTGCACGGCACCAACGGTGTCCGGACCATCATCAACGACTACGCCGAAAAGGACGCCACGCGTCTGTGGCTGAAGATCGTGCTGTACGCGGCCACCACCGCCATCATCGTCCTGGGCACCCTGGTCATCTTCACCTTTGACCCGTGCCCCGTGGTCAACGGTGTCCAGCTGCCCGGCGGGTTCTGCCCCGCGCCGTAGCGGCGCAGCCCCAGCGGCAACCGATCCCTTGCCTGCCCGGTGCGGGCAAGGGATTTCCACGAGGTTTCACCGTCCTGGCTCCGCCGGCCGGTGTTGTTAGCGAATTTTGAGAGAAAGAGCGTCTGGTATGCAGGTCCATAAGTACGACGTCGTCATCGTCGGCGCCGGTGGCGCCGGGATGCGCGCGGCGATCGAATCAGGTCAGCGCGCCCGAACAGCAGTACTGACCAAGCTGTACCCCACCCGCTCCCACACCGGCGCGGCGCAGGGCGGCATGTGCGCAGCCCTGGCCAACGTCGAGGAAGACAACTGGGAATGGCACACCTTCGACACCATCAAGGGCGGCGACTACCTGGTTGACCAGGACGCCGCCGAAGTCATGGCGAAGGAAGCGATCGACGCCGTCCTGGACCTGGAAAAGATGGGCCTGCCGTTCAACCGCACGCCCGAGGGCCGGATTGACCAGCGCCGCTTCGGCGGCCACACCCGCGACCACGGCAAGGCCCCGGTCCGCCGCGCCTGCTACGCCGCCGACCGCACCGGCCACATGATCCTGCAGACCCTGTACCAGAACTGCGTCAAGCACAACGTCGAGTTCTACAACGAGTACTACGTCCTTGACCTGCTGACCGTTGAGGAGGATGCCGTCCGCGAGGACGGCACACCGTACAAGCAGAAGCGTGTGGCCGGCGTCGTGTCCTACGACCTCGCCTCCGGCGAACTGCACGTCTTCCAGGCCAAGTCCGTGGTGTTCGCCACCGGCGGCGCCGGCAAGGTCTTCAAGACCACGTCCAACGCCCACACCCTCACCGGCGACGGCATGGGCATCGCGTTCCGCCGCGGCATTCCCCTGGAGGACATGGAGTTCTACCAGTTCCACCCGACAGGACTCGCCGGCCTGGGCATCCTCCTCTCCGAGGCCGCCCGCGGCGAAGGCGCGATCCTGCGCAACTCCGACGGTGAGCGCTTCATGGAGCGCTACGCCCCGACCATCAAGGACCTCGCCCCCCGCGACATCGTGGCCCGCTCGATGGCCAACGAAGTCCGTGAGGGACGCGGGTGCGGCCCGAACAAGGACTACGTCCTGCTGGACCTGACGCACCTTGAGCCGGCGCACATCGACGCCAAACTGCCGGACATCACCGAGTTCGCCCGCACCTACCTCGGGGTCGAGCCGTACACGGAGCCGGTACCGGTCTTCCCGACGGCGCACTACGCCATGGGCGGCATCCCCACCAACATCACCGCCGAGGTCCTCCAGGACAACGACACCGTCGTCCCGGGCCTCTACGCCGCCGGTGAGGTTGCCTGTGTCTCCGTGCACGGCTCCAACCGGCTCGGCACCAACTCGCTGCTGGACATCAACGTCTTCGGCAAGCGCGCCGGCATCGCCGCCGCGGAGTACGCCAAGACCGC
>DATITT010000349.1:0-3191 GCA_035467435.1 Arthrobacter sp.
ACGCCCACCCCTCACACGGGGATCCGCGCATCAGGGTGCTCATCCGGATTGACGCCATTGACGAGTCGGCACGGGTCAATGTGCGCGGCGTCGTGACGCCCGCAAATGTCAGGGCCCTCTATGTCGTCTGCCGCCGCGTGACCGCAAAACTTCCCGGGTACGAAATTGTGGTGGACCTCGCCCACGCCCGCGTGACAGCCGAGGCCATCGAAGAACTGCACGACCATGCCAGTCGCTCAGTCGTGTCATCCGGCATCGACGGCACGGTAACCCCGTGCCGGCTGCGCATCGTGGATCCGCCGAACATCCCCCGAACCAAGGAGAACGCATGAAAGCCCTCGTCTATGGTGGTCCCGGTGAGAAGTCCTGGACGGACGTTCCCGATCCGGAGATCCAGAATCCCAGTGACGTGATCGTCAAAGTGGACACCACCACAATCTGCGGAACGGACCTCCATATTCTCAAGGGAGATGTTCCCGCCGTGACCAAGGGCAGGATCCTGGGCCACGAAGGCGTCGGGACCATTACCGAAGTCGGATCCTCGGTGACCAGCCTGAAAGTGGGCGACCGCGTCATCATCTCCTGCATCAAGTCCTGCGGCCACTGCGCCAACTGCAAGACCGGCCTGTACTCGCACTGCATGGGTGAGGAAGGGGCGTCCGGCATCGGCTGGGTCTTCGGCCACCTTATTGACGGCACCCAGGCGGAGTACGTCCGCGTCCCCTACGCCGAAAACTCCCTCCACCTGCTCCCCGAGGGCGTCACCGACGAACAGGCCGTGATGCTCTCCGACATTCTCCCCACCGGCTTCGAGATCGGGGTGCAGTACGGCCGGGTCAAGCCCGGCGACACGGTCGCCGTTGTTGGTGCCGGCCCGGTGGGTCTCGCCGCCATCGCCACCGCCGGACTCTATGGAGCCGCTACCATCATCGCCATCGACCTTGACGCGAATCGGCTGGACAAGTCCCGCGAGTTCGGCGCCACAAACGTCGTGCTTTCCGGCGACGCCGACTGGAAGGAACAAGTGCTCGCCCTGACCGACGGGCAGGGCGTGGACGTGGCGATCGAAGCGGTCGGCATCCCGGCGACCTTCAGCATGTGCACGGACATCGTTCGTCCTGGCGGCAATGTGGCCAACGTCGGCGTGCACGGCAAGTCCGTGGAGCTGCATGTGGAAGACCTGTGGATTCAGAACATCAACATCAGCATGGGCCTGGTGAATGCCAACACCACCCCGATGTTGCTCAAACTCGTGGCCCAGCAGAAGGTGCCGGCGGAGAAGTTTGCCACGCATCACTTCAGCTTCGACCAGTTCCTGGAGGCCTATGACACGTTCGCCCGGGCCGCGGAAACGAAGGCGCTCAAGGTCGTGATCACTGCATGAAGGCCCTTGTTGTCTACGATTCGGCTTACGGCAACACCAGATCAGTAGCCGAGACGATCGCCGGTTCGCTTAGCGGGATGCAGGCGAGTTCCGTCGCGGTCGGCGACTTCAAGCCCGACGCGCTCGCAGCCGGCGACCTCCTCGTCGTCGGCAGCCCCATCAACGGATGGCGCCCGACGCCGAAAATCACCGCGCTGCTCTCGACCCTGGGAAACGGGCCCCTCAAGGGGGTGAAAGCCGCGGCGTTCGACACCCGCGTCCGGATGTTTATCCACGGCGATGCCGCCAAGAAGATAACGCATGCCCTGAAGGCAGGCGGGGCAGACATCATCGCCGAACCCATGCCTTTCTACGTGAAGGGAAGCGAAGGGCCGCTGCGCGATGGCGAGATCGAGAAAGCGGAGGGCTGGGCACGAACCCTACTCACCTCACTTAAGAGCTGAGTCAGCTGATCTAAGTCATCTGAAAGGACGGCGGCCATGCGACCAGGTCGGATAGTCATGCTGGTGCTGGGCACTCTCAGCGCACTTCTCGGACTGGGGTTGCTGGCCTCTGCCGGCGCCGCAGGGTTCGCCAACTACCTGCAACGCGACAACGGGTACTTCACGACACCGTCGGAACGGTACGCCACGAACTCCTATGCCCTGACAACACCGCGCCTCGACATCATGGCCGACGAAGGAGTGCCGGACACTGCCCCGCTCGGCGTGGTGGGAAGTGTCATGATCGGGGGATCGGCGGCTGCCGGCAAGGAAATCTTCATCGGCATCGGGCCGCGGAGTGACGTGGAAGCGTATGTGAATGACGTCAGCCATTCAGTGATCACCGAGGTACGGTTCAACCCCTTCCGGGTGGACTACCGGGATGTGGCCGGCGCCCAGGTTCCGGCACGGCCTGCGGACCAGGGGTTTTGGGCCGCGTCCGCCAGCGGCACGGGCGAGCAGCAGCTCGAATGGGACCTGCGGTCCGGCAGCTGGGCGGTGGTGATCATGAACGCCGACGCCAGTGCCCCGGTGGTCGTGGACATGAAAGCCGGAGCCCGCTCCAACCTGCTGTGGCCCGTTTTCATCGGGCTGCTGGTCGGCGGCATCGTGTTCCTGCTCATTGGTGTTCCCCTGATCGTGCTTGGCGCCGCAGGGCTGGGCCGGGGCAAGGGCGGACCACCCCAGCCCGGCCAGCTGCAGCCCTCGTCCGCGGACTCCGCCCCCCAGCTCTACGCGGCGGGCGCGGCGCCGGGCGCGGCGGCCGGCGCGGCGGCGGGCGTCCCGCCGGGTACCGGCGTCGTTTATCCGGCCCGCCTCAGCGGCTACCTGGACCCGAACCTGTCCCGCTGGAAGTGGTTGGTTAAGTGGCTTCTGGCCATCCCGCACTTCATCGTCCTCTTCTTCCTCTGGTTTGCCTTCGGCGTGGTCACCATCGTGGTGTGGTTCGCGATCTTGTTCACCGGGCGCTACCCGCGTTCGCTGTTCAACTTCAACGTCGGGGTGATCCGCTGGAGCTGGCGGGTGGCTTTCTACTCGTACGGGGCGCTCGGCACGGACACCTATCCGCCCTTCACCTTGGAGCGCACCGACTACCCCGCTGATTTCGACGTCGACTATCCCGAGAAGCTCTCCCGCGGGCTGGTGCTCGTGAAGTCCTGGCTGCTGGCCATCCCGCATCTGCTGATCATCGCGCTGCTGACCGGGACCGCCCAGACCTGGGTGTACCGCGACGGCGATTGGGTGCAGGTGGGTGCGGGGCTCTCCCTGTTCGGGCTGCTGGTCTTCATCGCCGGGGTCATCCTGTTGTTCACCGGCGTGTACTC
>DATITT010000350.1:0-9884 GCA_035467435.1 Arthrobacter sp.
CGCAGCGAGGTCCGGGGCGGCGTCGTCCATGGCCTTCGGGGCGTTGTAGCCGGGCAGGAAGTAGTCCCACTGCTCCTGCCAGGACGTGTCGTAGCTAAGGACGGCGACGAGGGGTGCGG
Organism: Arthrobacter sp.; assembly: GCA_035467435.1. GTDB lineage: Bacteria > Actinomycetota > Actinomycetes > Actinomycetales > Micrococcaceae > Arthrobacter. Next base: position 120 of record DATITT010000350.1, read on the forward strand.
AGGCAGACTTTGAGCGGTTGCCGTTGGCGAGGGTCCCGACCAGGGTGGCGCGTGCCTCCGAGGACCGGACGTAGGTCACGCGCAGCGGCTGCGAGTTGAACGCGGTGGGACCGAACTTGGTGAGTTCGTAGATGGCCCGGGCCTGCTCATCAGTGACTTCGCCGGTGAAGGTGTTGGGGGTGCGGGCCTCGGCAAAGATGGCGTCCACTGCGGCGGCGTCGATTACTGCTTCGTCATGGGCGATGGTCATGAGCGTCCCTTTCGCTGGGTGTGCCCGACGGGAGGCGGCGGCCACTGATTGCTGTCAATAGTTGCAACGTCAACTTCTGCCTCCTGCTTCCGGCGATCCCCCGTGACCTCCGGCACAGCGGCGCCGCCGGCGGCGCATGCCGGAAACACCGGCGCGGTAAAGTTGCTCCGGAAGATTCCTTCCCGCCCCGCCACACATTCTCTGAAAGGCCCCGGCAATGAGCATGCTCGGTACCAAATGGAAGCTCCACGGCAACGGCAAGACCATCCGCCCGGGCGAGGTCGTGAAGCCGGATGAGCGCCTTGCCTGGCCGCTGACCATTGGCGTCGGGATGCAGCACGTTGTCGCGATGTTCGGCGCCACCTTCCTGGTCCCGATCATCACCGGCATGCCGCCGGCCACCACACTCTTTTTCTCCGGCATCGGCACGCTGCTGTTCCTGGTCATCACCAAAGGCCAGGTACCCAGCTACCTCGGCTCCAGCTTCGCGTTCATCGCCCCCATCATGGCCTCGCAGCAGCAGTACGGCGTCGCCGGCGCGCTCGGCGGCGTGGTGCTGGCCGGCGTCGGGCTGGCGATCATCGGGGCGGTGGTGCAGAAGTTCGGCGCCGGCTGGATCAACCGCCTGATGCCGCCGATCGTCACCGGTGCCATTGTGGGGCTGATCGGGCTCAACCTCGCGCCCGCGGCGAAGAACAACTTCGATGCGGCCCCGATCACGGCCCTCATCACCCTGGTCACGATCATCGTGGTCAGCGTCTTCTTCCGCGGCATCCTGGGCCGGCTGAGCATCCTGGTCGGCGTCGTGGTCGGCTACGTCGTGGCGATGATCCGCGGCGAAGTGGACTTCTCCAAGATGGACGCCGCCGCCTGGGTCGGGCTGCCGTTCTTCCAGACCCCGGAATTCCACCTCGGCGTCGTTGGCCTGTTCGTGCCCGTGGTGCTGGTGCTCGTGGCGGAGAACATCGGACACGTGAAGTCCGTGTCCGCCATGACCGGCCAGAACCTCGACGGCGTCTCCGGACGCGCGCTGATGGCCGACGGCGCCGCCACCGTGCTTGCCGGCATGGGCGGCGGCTCCGGCACCACCACCTACGCGGAGAACATCGGTGTGATGGCCGCGACCAAGGTCTATTCGACGGCGGCCTACTGGGTGGCCGGTGTCTTCGCCATAGTGCTGAGCTTCTCGCCGAAGTTCGGCGAGCTCATCGCCACCGTCCCGGCCGGCGTGCTGGGCGGCGCCGCGACAATGCTCTACGGCATGATCGGTGTCCTGGGCGTCAAGATCTGGGTTCAGAACAAGGTCAACTTCTCCAACCCGATCAACCTGACCACGGCCGCCGTCGCGCTGATTGTCGGCATCGCCGACTACACCTGGACCATCGGCGACCTCGTGTTCACCGGCATCGCCCTGGGCTCCGCGGCGGCCCTGGTGATCTACCACGGCATGAAGGCGATCGCGAAGGTCCGCGGCACGGTGGCGGAGCCGGAAACGGAAGGCGTCGTGGCCGCAGCCACCGCCACCGCGAAGCGCCCTCCGAAGAAACGCCGCTAGCCACCGCGGCGCCGTGCTGCAGCCCAAAAGGCCGGGGCCCGGACACCACGCAGGTGTTCGGGCCCCGGCCTTCGCTGTTTGGGTGGCGGCTTAGCCGGCGTCGAAGGCTTCCTCGTCGCCGTCCTTGGGTGCCTTGTCCTCCGGCAGGTCCGTCCCCGATCCGTCCGGCAGCCCGGCCGCGTCCTGGCCGGGCTCCGAGGAGAACGGCCGGCCGGCGTCGGGTTCTTCGGTGTTGGACTCGTCCATCTCCGCCTCCGAGGACGGCATGGCAGCCTCGGAATTCTCCGAGGCGTCGGCGTCGTAGCCGGGGGTGGTGCTGGCGTTTTCCGAACTCATTTGTTCCTCCGTTCCTCCGAAGCGTCCTGCTCCGGGTTCTCCTGCACTGTCCTGGTCTTCGGCGCCGAACTGGCTCAGATCCGGGGCGCCGGCCGGATAGGTTTCCCCGTCCGGGCTGTCCTGGCTGAGTCCTGCGGCGTCGAACGCTTCTTCTTCGCGGGGCTGGGCGAACTTCCGGGTGTCTGCGCCCGGCAGTTCCTGCTCCGCGGTCGGCGTTCCGTAGCCGCCGTCTTCCTCGATTGGCTCCCGCTGTTTCTCCTGGGTCATGCTGTTCCTCCCGTGCTGGAATCGTGAACTGCGTGGTTTTTTGGGTCTGGCGGAAATGCTTTGCAGCGGCTCAGAGACCCTTGCCGCCCGTGACGGGCAAGACGGCGCCGGAAATGTAGGAGCCGTGGTCGGAGGCCAGGAGCACGTAGGCCGGCGCGAGTTCCGCCGGCTGTCCCGCCCGCTGCAGCGGGGTGTCCTGGCCGAAGGACGGCAGTTTCTCCGGCCACTCCGTCGCCGGGATCAAAGGCGTCCAGATGGGACCGGGTGCCACGGCGTTGACGCGGATTCCCTTCGGGCCGAGCTCCTGGGCCAGGGCCTTGGTGAAGGCGACCTGCGCGGCCTTGGTCATGGCGTAATCGATGAGCCCGGGCGAGGGGTTGAACGCCTGGATCGACGCTGTCGTGATGATCGACGCACCCGCATTCAGATGCGGCACCGCCGCCCGCGCGGTCCAGATCAGCGAGTAGAGGTTGGTCTGGAAGACGCGGTCGAACTCCTCGGTGGGGAGGGACTCGAAGCTGTCGCGGTTCTTCTGGTACGCGGCGTTCAGCACCAGGACGTCCAGGCGGCCGAACTCGGAGAGCGTGTCGTCCACAATCCTGGTGGCGAAATCCTCACGGCGTCCGTCGCCGGCGATCAGCAGCGCCTTGCGGCCTGTTTTGCGGATCCACGCGGCGGTGTCCTGGGCGTCGGCTTCCTCCTCCGGCAGGTAGGAGATGGCGACGTCGGCCCCCTCGCGGGCGAAAGCGATGGCCACCGCCTTGCCGATCCCGGAGTCCCCGCCGGTGATCAGCGCGGCCTTGCCCTCGAGGGCACCACTGCCCTGGTAGCTCTCCTCGCCGTGGTCCGGCTGGGGGTCCATGGGCGCGGTGAGGCCCGGCTGTTCCTGCACCTGCTCCGGGAAGGACCCGGAGTAGTAGCCGCCCCGGGGGTCGCGCGGCTGGTCCTGCTGTTTGTTCGAATCACTCATAGTCCACCTACCCAACGTGTCGGTTTGCCAGGGGCTGCTCCCGGGCCACGGGCGCTGACCCGGGCCTGCGAAGCTGCCCCCAACGAAGTAAACAGTTCCACCCTACCCGGAAGTTCATCAGCAACCTTAGTAACGGCTTGAATTTCGCATGTCTCAAGCCTAGGTTGAGTGTTAACTGCCACCGCAGCCTGATCCGCATTCACCCGGAGGCGATCCAGTGTCCGATCGAGAGTCTGTGTCCGCTCCCAGAGACTCCCCGCAGCCGACACGGAACGAGTCCGCGGTCGGAAAACTGGACCGGAACTGGCTGGAACTGCTGCAGGAGCTGCGGGTGCTGCAGACCGGCGTGCAGATCCTGGCGGGGTTCCTGCTGACCCTGCCCTTCCAGTCGAGGTTCGATACGCTGGACGATTTCCAGACCACCCTCTACCTCGCCAACGTGGCGCTGGCCGCGCTCACCACGGCCCTGATCCTGCTGCCCGTGAGCGTGCACCGCCGGCTGTTCCGCCTGCACCTCAGGGCGGCCCTCGTGTCCAGCGCGGACAGGATCGCGAAGGTCGCCCTGGCCGGCATCGGGCTCCTCAGCGTCGGCACCTCCGCGCTGGTTTTCGACGTCACGGCAGGCCGGGCGGCGGGGTTGACTGCCGGGGCGGTGCTGCTGGCGGTGCTGCTGATCCTGCTGGTCTACGTGCCGAGCAGGCTGCGCCGGCGGGCCGAAAAAGGGAACTGACATGCCGGGCGTGACGGCGCTGGGGTGCCTCGGCACCGGGGCGTTCCTCGAGGCGACGTTGGAGAACCGCTCGCGGAGCCGCACTTGTGAAACAGGCGCCTGAGCGCTCAGGCGCCCTCGAGCACCTGGCTGGTGGCCCAGGTGAGGTACTTCGCGGCGTTGGCGACGGCGTCGTCCGGGCTCCCGGCCAGGTCGAGCAGCTGCGCCGCGGCCACCACACCGTGCTTGGCAAGGTCCTCCGGGGTGACCAGGATCCGGCCCGCGACCACAATGACGGGGATACCGAGGCTCTGGGCGGCATCGGCGAGCGCAATCGGCGCCTTGCCGGTCAACGACTGCGAATCCAGCGAGCCCTCACCGGTGATCACGAGATCCGCCTGCGCGAGTTTGTCGGCCAGCCCGGTGAGCCCGGCCACGAGCTCGAAGCCGCCTTCCAGCGCTGCGTTGCTGAACGCCAGGAACGACGCCGGGAAGCCGCCGGCCGCCCCGGCCCCGGGGACGTTGACGTCCCGGCCGGTGGATTGGCGCAGCACCGAGGCCCAGTTGCGGAGTCCGGCGTCGAGCAGTTCCACGGCGTCCTCGTCGGCACCCTTCTGCGGGCCGAACACGTGGGCTGCGCCGTCGCTGCCAACGAGCGGGTTCTGCACGTCGACGGCGATCCGGAACGTCACCGATCCCAGCCGCGGATCGAGGCCGCTGACATCGAGCTGTGCCACCTCGGCGAGCGAGCCGCCGCCGAGTGGCACCACGTTGCCCGCAGCGTCGAGCGGTTTGAGGCCCAGCGCGCGCAGGGCGCCGCTGCCGCCGTCGCTCATGGCCGAACCGCCCAGGCCCAGCACGATCTCCGTCGCGCCGGCGTCGAGGGCGGCGGCGATCAGCTGGCCGCAGCCGTAGCTGTGCGCGCGCAGGGCGTTGGCCGGGGTGGGTTCCATATGCGCCAGCCCGGAGGCCTGCGCGGTTTCGATCACGGCGGTGGCCCCGCCGAAGGCGTCCTTCCGGATCGCCCAGGCGGCGCCCACCGGCGCCAGGATCGGGCCCACGACGGCGTTCAGCCGCTCCTCGTACCCGGCGGCGACGGCCGCCTCGAGGGTTCCTTCGCCGCCGTCGGCCACCGGAAACTGGATGGCCTCGGCATCGGGATAAACGCGCAAGGCACCTTCGGCGATGGCGGAGGCGGCTTCGGCGGCGGTCAGGGAGCCCTTGAATTTGTCCGGGGCGATCAGAATGCGCATGGTCCCATCCTGCCAGTCCCGGCGCCGGGCACGGCCACACGGCATCGGGGACAGCGGCGACAGGCCATGCCGCCGGGAGTAACGTGGCAGCCACAGAGCCGGCCCGGACCCAGGGGGTAGCAGTGAGTGACTACGGAAAGACCCGCCAGCGCATGACCGCCCTGCCAGGGATGGTCGAGCTTTTGCTCGTCCGGCACGGCGAGAGCCAGGGAAACGTCGCCGCAACGCTGGCGCACGAGTCCGGGGCGCACGTCATCAATGTTCCGGCGCGTGATGCCGACGTCGAGTTGTCCGCAACCGGGCGCGAGCAGGCACTGGCGCTGGGCGGCCTGCTCGCCGGGTTCCCGGAGGACGGGCGTGCCGCCGTGTGGTCCTCCCCCTATCTGCGGGCGCGGCAGACCGCGGAACTGGCCGTCCACACCGGGGGCTGGAAGACGCAGGTCCTGCTGGATGAACGGCTGCGTGACCGCGAACTCGGGATCCTGGACATGCTCACCTCGGCCGGTGTGGAGGCCAGGCTCCCCCAGGAGGCGGAGCGGCGGCGGTGGCTGGGCAGGTTCTACTACCGCCCGCCCGGAGGCGAGTCGTGGGCCGACGTCGTCCTCCGCTTGCGCTCCCTGCTCGCCGACCTGGACCGCTCGTACCCCGGCCAGCGGGTGCTGCTGGTCTGCCACGACGCCGTCATCATGCTGATCCGCTACATCCTGGAAGGGCTGACGGAGCGCGAACTGCTGGACATCGCCGCCACCACCGCCATTCTCAATGCCTCCGTGAGCCGTTTCGTCCGGCCGGGCGGCACCGGCCCGTGGCAGCTGGAGAGCTTCAACATGGCAGACCACCTGATGAGCGAGGGAGTTCCCGTGACCGAACATGCGGGAGATGCCAATGTCCGCCCGAGGTAAGGCTGCCCCCGGGCCCGGGCGGGAACCTTTCCGCCCTGAGCCCGTCACTCCGACCTTGCTGCGGGACTGGCCGCTGCCCGGCGGGGGTTCCGGCAAGGACGACCGCGGATCGGTGCTGGTAATCGGCGGGGCGCGGATGACGCCGGGCGCCGCGCTGCTCGCCGGGGTGGCCGCGCTGCGCTCCGGCGCCGGACGGCTCACCCTGGCCGTGGCGGAATCCGTGGCCGTGCACCTGGCGGTCGCGCTGCCCGAGGCGGGCGTGCTCAGGCTGCCGGAAACCGCGTCGGGCACGGTCAAGGGCTCTTCGGCAGCCGCCGTCCTCGCAGCACCGGTCGAGGCTGCGGACGCGGTCCTGATCGGCCCGGGCCTCGACGACAAGGAGGAGGCCACGGCGTTGCTCCGCGGACTCCTCAAGGTGCCGGCGGGGAAGCAGCCGCCAGCCATCATCCTCGATGCCTTCGCCCTGGGCAGCCTGCCCGAGCTGGCCGGGGAGCTGGGCCCCTGGGCGGGCCGGCTGATCCTGACCCCGAATGTCACCGAGGCGGGCATCCTGCTGGGGCACGACGCCGGGGAGCTGGTCCGGGACGTGCCCGAACTCGCGGAGAAGTACGGCGCGGTGGTGAGCTGCCAGGGTGTGATCGCACGGCCGGGCGGGGCGGACTCTGGAGCGGGGGCCTCGCTGTGGGAAATCACCACCGGACACAGCGGCCTGGGCACGTCGGGCTCCGGCGATGTGCTGTCCGGGATTATTACCGGCTTGCGGGCGCGGGGCGCCACGGATGCGCAGGCCGCCTGCTGGGGCACCCACCTGCATGCGAGCGCCGGCGACCGGCTTGCGAGCCGGCTGGGCGGTCTCGGCTACCTCGCCCGGGAACTCTCGGAGGAACTGCCGCCGCTGATGATGGAGCTCGGTTCCTGAGCTCCCTGACCGGGGTCAGCCGCTCCAGCCGCCGCGTTCCTGCAGGACTTCCTTGAGCAGGTCCGCGCGGTCTGTGACGATCCCGTCCACTCCAAGGTCCAGCAGCCGGTGCATTTCCGCTGGGTCGTTGATGGTCCAGACATGTACCTGCAGCCCTTGCCGGTGGGCGCGCCGGACGAAGCCGGGTGTCACCACGGTCACGGCTCCGTAGCTGACCGGAACCTGCAGGGCGTCGACGCCGCGGAGGGCACGTCCGGCGGTGAGGCGCAGCAGGGGTGCGGGCAGCACCGGTCCGAGCAGGACGAAGAGGGCGTTGGACACAATGCCGGCCGAGCTCGCAACGGGGCGGCTCAGCTGTTTCAGCACGGCCCGGCGCCGGCGGTCCGAGAAGCTGGCGATCAGCACGCGGTCATGCAGACCGAACCGCTCGATCGCCGCGGCCAGGGTGTCCACCGAGTTCCAGTCCTTGACGTCGAGGTTGAACCGGACGTCCGGGAAGGCCGTGGCAAGTTCTTCAAAGAGCGGGATGGGCTCCGCGCCGCCGATCCTCGCCAGCGCCACGGTCTCCGCCGGAAGTTCCGAGATCCTGCCGCGGCCGTCCGTGACCCGGTCCAGGGTTTCGTCGTGGAACAGCAGCAGGACGCCGTCGGCCGTGGTGTGCACGTCCGTCTCCAGGTGCCGGAACCCCAGTTCGACGGCGGCTCGGAACGCCGCCATGGTGTTCTCCAGGCCGTCCCGGGAGAAGCCCCGGTGGGCCATGGCCACGGGACGCTCCGGACCGTCACCGGCAGCAGAGCCGGAGGCAAAAAACGGGTGCGGGGTGCTCACTCCTGAAGCCTATCGGAGCGCCGCGGAGCAGGGCTCCGCCAGGCACAGCACGGAAGGGCTGTGCGCGGTCCAGCCGGCGGGGCTGGGTCCAGTTGGGGTCGGGATCAGTTGCCCGGCTGGATCAGCTGGATCAACTGCCGGACGGAAGGATCTCCACGCCGTCGCTGCAGTGCAGGAGCGTGCGGCCCCGTCCGCCGTCGAGTTCCACCCAGACGGCGGTATGGTCCGCCGTGACGGCGTCCACCTGTCCGCCGGTTTCGTAGCCGGGCGCCAGCCGGACACTGACGCGGTCGCCCCGCTGCAGGCTCTTCCAGTGCGGGTCCGGTGCCGTCGGGCGCAGGGGTGTTTCGTCCATGTTCTTCGTGCGGTACTTGGCCATGATGTCCCACCGTCAGTCAGCTGTTCCGTCGTGAGATTCCAGCGTAGGACGCCAAGGTGAACGCCAGTTGACCGGGAGCTGGGAGTCCGGTGTCTGCGCGGGCGGGCTCCTGAGGGCCTGGATGGCTCGGGCTCGCGCCCGCTGCTGGGCCGGGTTGGCTCGGGCTGGCGGGGTCCGCGGCGGCGGGAGGGCGCCGGTCAGGGCAGCCGGACGCCCAGGGCGGCGAGCTTGGCCTCGAGGATCTGGGCGACGCCGTCGTCGTCGAAATGCGGTGCCTGCTGCCCGGCGGCGAGGATGGCCTCCGGGTGGCCGCTGGCCATCGCGTAGCCGTCGCCGGCCCAGCGCAGCATCTCGATGTCGTTGGGCATGTCCCCGAACGCCACGACGTCGGCCGAAGCGATGCCCAGGGCGGCCGCGTATTCGGCAAGCGTGACGGCCTTGTTCACACCGGGCAGGGACAGCTCCAGGAGCGCCATGTTCGGCGCCGAATGCGTCGCGGCGGCAAGGTGGGCGACGGCGGGGGTCACCTCGGCGAGGAATTCATCGGCCGTGCCCTCCCGGACGATGGCCATGAACTTCACCACGGAGTCTTCGGCCGTAAGGGTGCTGTGCAGCGGCGCGGGGGTGAGCTCGGCCAGCAACGGGCTGCTGCCGGTGTTGAGGAACCCCGGTTCCAGATGGAAGCCGGTCAGGGTCTCGGCGGCGAATACCGCGGACGGGCGCAGCCGCTGGATGATGCGGCGCGCCTCGAAAACTGCGTCAAGCTGCAGGCCTCGGGCCGAAACGAGCCGGTCCGCCTCAAGGTCCCAGACGACGGCGCCGTTGGAGCAAAGAACTGGTCCCGTGTGGCCCAGCCGGTCCTGCAGCGGATGAAGCCAGCGCGGCGGCCGGCCCGTGACGAAGACCAGCTCGACGCCCGCTTCCCGGCACGCGTGGAACGCCCGCACGGTCCGGTCACTGATTCTGCCGTCGTGGCCGAGGATCGTTCCGTCAATGTCACTCGCTACCAGCCGCATACTGCCAGTCTACGTTGGCGGTGCCGGGGCGTTTTCCGATGCGCACGAGATTGGCCACAACCGCGCCCGCGCCATCCGCGCCGGCCCGCTCAGGCCCGCGCCGCCGTCGAATTCGTGGGACCCGTGCCCGGTCGCCGTAAGGTTACGGCGAGGGGGCAGGCCTCCGGCGGCCGGGGCGGCCGGGGCGGGGACTGGGGTGGCTGGAGAGGCGGCGTCGGCCCGGGGCTAGTGCCGTTCGTAGATCCCGGTCAGGCTCGCCTTGGCCAGGGTGTGCGGGGCGAGATGCGCTTCGAGCTTGGCGGGGCGTGCTCCGGCATCGAGCCCGGAATGCGCGACGTCGAGGGCGTGGACCGTGACGACGTACCGGTGCGGGCCGTCGCC
>DATITT010000351.1:0-16583 GCA_035467435.1 Arthrobacter sp.
CATCCCGGCCAGTGCACCCAGCGCGGTGAGCCTCGCCGGCACGTCGGCCGCGGTGTTGGCGTGAATGGTTCCGCCGCCTCCGCTGTGGCCGGTGTTCATGGCAGCCAGGAGTTCCCGCACTTCGGCACCCCGGCACTCCCCTACGACCAGCCGGTCCGGCCGCATCCGCAGGGACTGCCGCACGAGCTCGCCCAAATCCACGGCGCCGCCGCCTTCGAGGTTGCCGTGCCGCGCCTCCAGCGAGACGACGTGCGGGTGGACCGGGTTCAGCTCCGAGGCGTCCTCAATCAGGACCAGCCGCTCGTCGGACGAACACAGGCCGAGGAGCGTGGCGAGCAGCGTGGTTTTCCCGGACCCGGTGGCGCCGCTGATCAAGAAACTCAGGCGGTGTTCCACCATCTGCTCCAGCACGGTCTGCACCAATGCCCCGAACATTCCGTTCCGCCGCAGCTCGTCCATCGAGAAGACCCGGTCACGCCGGATCCTGATGCTCAGGAGTGTTCCCGCCGTGGAGATCGGCGGAAGGACGGCATGGACCCGGAACCCGCCCTCGAGCCTGACGTCGACGCAGGGCGAACCATCGTCCAGACGCCGCCCGCCGGCCGACACGAGCCGGGCGGCCAGTGCCCGGACCTGCTGCTCTCCGGAGAACGCGACCGGTGCCCTCTCGAGTCCGCGGCCGCGGTCCAGCCAGACAGAGCCCGGTCCGTTGACAAAGATGTCTGTCACGGCCCGGTCCCGGACCAGGACCTGCAGGGGCCCGAGGCCGTTCAGTTCCGCGCTGATCCCCTCGACCGCGGCCAGCGCTCCGGCGGTCCCCAGCAGGCGCCCGCTCGCCTGCACGGCGGCTGCCACGCGGGAGGGGGTCACCGGCCCGGAGTCGGACATCACGGATTCGCGGACGGACTCCAGCAGCCGCGCATCAACGGAGCCCCGGGCCGGCGGCCGGTAGCGCTGGCCGCCCGGGCCGGCACCGGCGTCCGGGGGCCCCGGTGCCGAGTGGGCGCTCATCCGGTGACTCCAGCCCCGAAGTCGAGGACCATGCCGGCGAACCGCCGGACATTGCGCTGCCGGCCGGTGTCCAGCAGACGCCCGAGCTCCGTGGCGGCCGCGGCGCGCCTGACGTCCGGCATGATCCCGGCCAGAGGCAACCCGACGGACTCGGCAATCAGCTCTGCGTCCAGCGAGGCTCCGGGTTTGCCGCGCACCACCAGCACCGTCTCCACCGCGGGAAGGTCCTGCAGGAGCCGGGCCGTGGCCACGGCCGCCCGCAGCAGCGCGGGCGTCACGACGATCATCCGGTCGCAGTCCCAGGCGAAGGTCCGCAGGGTTTCCCGTCCCCGGCCAATGTCCACGAGGACGAGCTCGAAACCCCGGCGGGCGGCGTCCAGCACCCCGGCCACAACCGCGTGGTCCACTCCGCTGTGGCGCTCCTTGTTCCCCGGCCAGGACAGGAACGGGAACCCGCCGGCCAGGGGCAGCGAATCGGCGAGCTGGCGGGGGTCGATCGTGCCGCTGGCATCCGCCAGATCCGGCCAGCGGAGGCCGGGCGTTTCCTCGGCGGCGAGCGCCAGCTCCAGACCCCCGCCCCACGGATCACCGTCCACGAGCAGGACACGCACGCCCTCCCGGGCGGCAGCGTGCGCCAGCCAGACGGCTGCGGTGCTGGCCCCGGCGCCGCCGCAACCCCCCACAATCCCCAGGACGAGTCCGCCGGATTCAGGAGCCCGGGAGCGGCTGAGGTACTCGGCGAGCCAGGACGCAGCCTCGGGCAGCACTGCGACGCGTTCCGCCCCGATCGCGGCCGCCAGGTGCCACAGGCTGTCGCCGTCCCCGCCGAGGCCCACGAGAACGGCCGGGGATCGTCCCCGCGGCGGCAACTCGCGGATATCGCTGCCGAGCAGCACCACCGCGGCAGTGTCCCAGAAGGGCACCGCTTCCCTGATGCTCGCCACCGTGCGCAGCTGGCCGCCGGACGCCGCCACGACGTGTTCCACTTCACCGCGCAGCGCCTCAAACCCCGTCACCAGCAGCGTCTCCGGCGACTCATCCGGCAGCCACGGCACAGCACCGGCTCCAGCGCCCGGCCCGGTGGCCGGCCCGGTGGCCATCCCAGCGCCCGTCCCGGGGCCGGGGCCAGTGCCGGGGCCAGTGCCGGCCGTTGATAGCTGGTGCCTGCTCATGCGGTCACTCTTCCCGTCCCCGGAACCTGCCATAACCCGTGCCGGCCGCTATGTGGACAAGCTGGCTCCTCAGGCCCGGTGAACGGGAGACTCCGCAACGCAGGGCAGAATTGACCCTATGTACCTGTTGCTCGCCGCCCACGCCGACGGCGCAGCCCTCCAGGAACTCACCGCGGACGGCGCCCCGCATCCGGCCAGACCGGAACCGCGGACCGTGAGCGCCGCCGAACTGACCGGCGTCGTGCGTGAACTCGAACGGCGGAGGCCGCGCTGGATCTGGCACCGCACCCAGGACTGGTACCCCGCGCTGCTGGCCGCCGGCGTCGAGCTGGAACGCTGTTACGACCTCACGCTGTGCGGCGCGATCCTGGCCCACTCGGAGTTCACCGCCCACACCTCGTATGCGCAGAACGCGGACAAACTGGTCCAGGACGATGAGCTGCAGCCGCCGCCTCGGGCGCTGCAGCCGCCTCCCCCGCCGGCTGACCAGGGGGCCCTGTTCGATGCTCCCGGCGTGCGCGCAACACCCAGTCACAGCCCCGAGGACCTCCGCACCGAATTCGCCGCCCAGCAGGAGGCGCTCGGTCAGGTGGGCGGCGCCGGCGTCGAACGCCACAGCGACAACCGCAAGCAGCGCCTCCAGCTGTTGCTCGCGGCGGAGTCCGCCGGCGCCATGACCGCGGCGGAAATGCAGCACACCGGCGTGCCGTGGCGCGAGGAACTGCATGAGCAGATTTTGGCGGACTACCTCGGCCCCCGGCCTCCCCAGGGCCACCGTCCGGCCAAGCTGGAGGCGCTCACCGCCGAGCTGCGGCAGCTGCTGAATTCCCCCTCGCTGAATCCGGATTCCCCGCAGGAACTCATGCGGGCCCTGCACCGGAACGGCATCGAAGTGAAGACCACCCGGCAGTGGGAACTGAAGGAATCCAGCCATCCGGCGATCGAGCCGCTGCTGGCGTTCAAGAAACTCTCCCGCCTGCATGCCGCCAACGGCTGGGTCTGGCTGGATGCCTGGGTGAAGGACGGCCGGTTCCAGCCGGAGTATGTGGTGGGCGGCGTCGTCTCCGGCCGCTGGGCCTCCCGCGGCGGCGGGGCCCTGCAGATTCCGCGCCAGATCCGTGGCGCCGTCCATGCCGATCCGGGCCACAAGCTGATCGTCGCCGACGCCTCGCAGCTGGAGCCCCGGGTGCTTGTGGCCCTGGCGCAGGATTCCAAGATGGCTGAAGCCGCGCGCGACAAGGACCTGTACGCCGGTATCGCGGCGCAGGGCTTCGGCGGCGACCGCGCCAAGGCCAAGGTGGCGCTGCTCGGCGCGATCTACGGGGCAACCACCGGCGAGTCCGGGCGCCTGATGCCGCAGCTGACCCGGACCTACCCGCGCGCCGTGGGTTTCGTGGAGCAGGCGGCCCGCGAGGGCGAGGCCGGCCGGACGGTCACCTCCCGGCTGGGCCGCAGCAGCCCGCCGCCGTCCGAGCACTGGCTGCAGAGCCAGCAGTCGACCAGCGCCGAGGAACAACGACGGGCAGATTCGATCGCCCGTTCGCGGGGCCGGTTCACCCGCAACTTCGTTGTCCAGGGTTCCGCGGCCGACTGGGCGGCCTGCTGGCTGGCAGAACTGCGACGCCGGCTGCGCGCCATGCGCGCGGGCGGTGGCCCCGCCGGGGAACTGGTGTTCTTCCTGCACGACGAGGTCATGGTCCACTGCCCCGAGGCCGCGGTCGCCGACTGCATCCGGGCCATCGAGGAAGCCGCGAACGCCGCCAAGGAACTGCTGTTCGGCAGGATCCCGGTGGAATTCCCGGTGAGCGTCGCAGTCGTGGACTCCTACGACAACGCCAAATAAACCTGCCGGGTCGCCCGCCGTAACGTACCCGCCGGTAGCGTTGAGAACCGTGCCCGGCGGCGGTTACGCTCGAAAAGGCCGGTTATAGATCCGAAATCCGCCGGCCTTGCAACGACGCAGAGTATTTGGGAAGGCAGCACATTGGCTGGCATTTTTGAGATCGCCGAGGCCAGCGGGAAGAAGTATTTCTTCAAGCTCACGGCATCCGACGGCACGGTGGTCGCCGTTTCACCACTGTTCAACACGATCAAGGGCGCTGCCGCGGGCATCAACGCCGTGCGGGAGAACGCCGCCACCGGGCTGGTCGTCGACACGTCCCGGGCCCGCGGCAGGTCCGCCCCCAACACGACCGGCACAGGGCCGGGTGCCAGGCTGGCCCCCAGCTGATCCCGGCCTCAGCCGTCGAGCCTGCTCCAGGTGTCGACGCTGAGCAGGCTCTCGCGGTCCCAAGGGACCGCCCACCCCAGCTGGTCGAAAAGCTGGCTGAGGATCATCCCGGTGAAGCCCCACACCACAACGTCGTTGACGGCAAAGGCAGGGCTCAGGAAAGTCTCCTCCGCCCGGGTCACGGTGGCCATCACGCGGTTGTCCGGATCCAGCAGATCCCGGACCGGGACGCGGAAGACCTGGGCGGACTCGCCGTGGTCCACCACCCGCACGGGCGACTGCGACGCCCACCAGCCCAGCACCGGGGTCACCATGAAGTTGCCGCGGGGAAGCGCCAGTTCCGGCATCACGCCCAGGACCTCGACGCCGGCCGGATCCAGCCCGGTTTCCTCTTCCGCTTCCCGCAGGGCGGCGCCGATCACGGATTCGCCCGGGTCGATGCCGCCGCCGGGGAACGCGACCTGACCCGGATGGTCATTGAGGGTATGGGCGCGCTGCAGCAGCAGGACGTCCAGATCGGCCGGCGCCAGGAGTTTCTCCGAGGTCGCCGGGACATCGTCGAGGGAGCCGAACAGCATCAGCACAGCCGCCCGGCGGATCCGGCCCCCGGACTCGACGGGGATCTCCCGCCAGCGCGGATCGGAGGACTGGGCCGTTCCGGCCTGCACCGTAGCCAGCAGGTCGATGAGGTCCTGGCGGGCCGTCACAGCGGCCTCCGCTGGGATTCCATCCGGATTTCCGCGGCCCGGTGCGTTTCTGTGAGGAGCTTCGACAGCAGCTCCTCCTGCCCCGGGGCCAGCTCGTACTTCAGCAGCTTCTTCGCCTGGTCCGGGTCCGTCTCCCCCATCCCGTAGCTCGGGCACCAGTTCGCCACGGCGCAGGCGCCGCAGGCCGGCTTGCGGGAATGGCACACCCGCCGGCCGTGGAACACCACCCGGTGCGAGAGCATGGTCCAGTCCCGGGGCTCGAACAGTTCCGCGACGTCGGACTCGATCCGCACCGGGTCATCGGACTCGGTCCAGCCAAAGCGCCGGGCGAGCCGGCCGAAGTGGGTGTCCACCGTGATCCCGGGGATGCCGAACGCGTTGCCGAGCACCACGTTCGCGGTCTTCCGCCCGACGCCGGGCAGCGTCACCAGATCCGCCAGCCGGCCCGGCACCTCGCCGTCGTACTCATCCACAAGCCGGGTGCACAGCGCCATCAGGTTCCGGGCCTTGGCGCGGAAGAACCCGGTCGGCTTGATGATGGCCTCCAGCTCGGCCGGGTCAGCTTCCGCCATGCTCCGCGCGTCCGGGTACCGGGCGAACAGCAGGGGCGTGATCTGGTTGACCGCCACATCCGTGGTCTGGGCTGACAGCACCGTGGCCACCACCAGCTCAAACGGACTGCGGAAGTCGAGTTCCGCGTGGGCGTACGGATACTGTTCCGCCAGCGCCTTGTTGATCCGGCGCGCGCGCCGCTTCAATCCCAGCAGGGACTCCCCCGCAGCCCGCGCGCCAGCGGCCTTGGCGCCGGCGCGCCTGGTGACGGAACTTCTGGGGCTGGCCACGGCGCTGCCCGGGACTGGATCGCTGGACTCGCTGGCCACGGGGGCTGACTAACCGCGTTCGATATTGCTGAGGTCGCGGAGCACGCCCACACGGCCGTCCGTGTGCTGGACCAGGAATTCGTGGCCCCGGTCCTCCAGGGCGAGCACCCAGCCGCCGGGCTCGATCACGAAGGCTGCGACGCCCGTGTGCTCCTCCACGGCGGTGCGGGGCTGGGCGACGGCGAACCAGAAGGCCTCGTGGACGATCTGGACCTCATCTTCCCCGGGGCGGTTTGCCGGATCGACGGTGGCACCGATCGGCTCCTGCTGGCGCACCTGCGGGTTCACCGTGGTGGAGGCACTGTTGCCGGATGCTGCGGGAACCTCGGCGGACCGGGTCTCCTCAGCCGCTGCGGCGGACCGGTCCCGGGCATCCGGGTGCTGCTGGTCCGCAGCGCCCGTGGCGCCGGGAGGAACGACGGCGGCGGTCTGGGCCTGCTCGGCCGCGGACGGCGCCTTCGGTGCGGTCGCGGCGGCGCCGGCGGGTGCGTCCTGGGCCGCGACCGGGCTCGCTGCCGCGGGACGAACCGAGGCTGCGCCGCCTCGGGCTGCGCCCGACGTTGCGGCTGCTCCCGTGGCTGCGGCGGCACCCGCGGCACCCGCGGTCCCCGCCTGCCGGCCCGGTGTTATCCGCTTTGCCCAACCGGCGACGGCGCTGGCGCCGGCGGCCTTCGGCGCTGCCTCGTCCTTGGCTTCTTTCGGCGCCTT
This sequence comes from Arthrobacter sp., assembly GCA_035467435.1. GTDB lineage: Bacteria > Actinomycetota > Actinomycetes > Actinomycetales > Micrococcaceae > Arthrobacter. The sequence goes on from DATITT010000351.1 coordinate 6,710, forward strand.
CGGGGCGCGCGGCTTACGGACGGGGACCGCCGAATCGCGGGCCACGACGTGGGCAGGGACCTCAGTGCGATCCAGGAAGTCACCGGCGAAGAACGGAATCAGCCGGCCCAGCACGGTGGCCGCAAGGAGCCCGAGGGCGCCGACGAGGGCCAGCAACATGCTGGGGACATAGGCACCCGCGACGGCGAGGAAGAAGAACGCGACGGCGAAGGACGCCACCACGGAGCCGAACTGGTCCACCGACAGGGAGCCGATCCGGATCTTCGTTCCGGGGCTGACGCGGCGCGCCACGAACAGGGCGGTGACGATCACCGGCAGCAGGATCCCGAGGCCCAGGAAGAAGAGGCTGCCCAGGTTCCACAGGTTGTAGCGGACGGCAAACATCGGGATCAGCGAGGCCACAAAGAGGATCAGGGTCGATCCGAACACGGTGAGATCACGGATCGTGAACGGTCCGAGGACCGCCTCGTTCTTCTTGCCGGGCGTCTTCCCGCCCGCCTTGTCCACCGTGGAACGGGGTGCTTCCCCGGAGCCGCCGGACCGGTCCGCGCCCCCGTTGCCCTGGCTTTGGGCGGACGGCTTAATCTGCCCGTTTTTTTGCTCGTTCATTCGGTTCTCCTTAGCATGGCGGGACTCTGGACAGCACCGCCTAACGGCAGGCCAAGCAGGGACCGCGAGCGGTCCCGTCGCCTCCATCGGATGTCACAACTTCATCTCAGCCTAGTCAAGTGGCTGGCCGATCACTAGCTGACAAGCCGGGGACGGCGGTACTGAACCGGGCCGCGCCTGAGCCCCCGCAGGCCGCGCACCCGCCATTCGTCGCTTAACAAACACCGCTCACGGTTCGCTGTGTGACGCGGCACACGTTAGGGGCGGCGCAGGCGATAGTGTGTATTTCGGAACAGCTCTTTGCGGTACGTCCGTGACCAGCCGATGCCCGACGACGCGCAAGCGGCCCGGCGCTGCGGCGGAACGGGGGTACCGCGCAGCACGGATCGATGAATGATGAGGTTCACCATGTCCCAGCAGACCCCCGGCTCCACAACGACGCAGGCCCGCCAAGGCGACGCCTTCGCAAACCTGTCGCAGGAAAACCGCAAGTTCGCCCCCTCCCCCGAGTTCGCCGCCAACGCGGTGGTCACCGCCGCGGATTATGCCGAGGCCGACGCCGACCGGCCCGCCTTCTGGGCGAAGCAGGCCCGCGAGCTGCTGACCTGGAGCAAGGACTTCAGCCAGGCCCTGGACTGGTCCACGCCGCCCTTTGCCAAATGGTTCGTCGGGGGCGAGATCAACGCCGCCTACAACGCGCTGGACCGCCACGTCGAGGCCGGCAACGGGGACCGCGTCGCCATCTACTTTGAGGGCGAACCCGGCGATACCCGTACCTACACGTATGCCCAGCTCACCGACGAGGTCAAGAAGGCCGCCAACGCCTTCGAGTCCCTCGGCGTCGCCAAGGGCGACCGGGTAGCCGTGTACCTGCCGATGATTCCCGAGGCCGTCATCACGCTGCTGGCCTGCGCCCGGATCGGCGCCATCCACTCCGTGGTGTTCGGCGGCTTCTCCGCCGAGGCGCTCCGCTCCCGGATCGACGACGCCGAAGCCAAGCTCGTCGTCACCGCGGACGGCACCTACCGGCGCGGCAAGCCCAGTGCGCTCAAGCCCGCCGTCGACGAGGCACTCGCCCACGAGGGGGATGGCAGCGGCCACACCGTGCAGAACGTCGTCGTCGTCAAGCGCAACGGCCAGGACGTCGACTGGCACGAGGGTCGTGACCACTGGTGGGCCGACACGGTCGGGACCGCCTCCGCCGAACACACCGCAGTCGGGCATGACTCGGAGCACCCGCTCTTCATCCTCTACACCTCCGGCACCACCGGCAAGCCCAAGGGCATCCTGCACACCACCGCCGGCTACATCGCCCAGGGCGCCTACACGCACAAGGCCGTCTTCGACCTCAAGCCCGAAACCGACGTCTACTGGTGCACGGCCGACGTCGGCTGGATCACCGGGCACTCCTACGTCGCCTACGCCCCGCTCATCAACGGCGCCACCCAGGTGATCTACGAAGGCACCCCGGATTCCCCGCACCAGGGCCGCTGGTGGGAGATCGTGGAGAAGTACAAGGTCTCCATCCTCTACACCGCCCCCACCGCCATCCGGACGTTCATGAAGTGGGGCAAGGAGATCCCGGCGAAGTCGGACCTCTCCTCGATCCGCGTCCTGGGCTCCGTCGGGGAACCCATCAACCCCGAAGCGTGGATGTGGTACCGCGAGGTCATCGGCGGCAACGCCGGCAAGAACGGCGAGCGCAAGGAAAACCCGGCGCCGATCGTGGACACCTGGTGGCAGACCGAAACCGGCGCGCAGATGATCGCGCCGCTGCCCGGCGTGACGGCCACCAAGCCCGGCTCCGCCCAGGTCCCGCTGCCCGGCATCGCCGTGGACGTCGTGGACGAAGCCGGCGAGTCCGTGCCCAACGGTTCCGGCGGCTACCTCGTGATCCGCGAACCGTGGCCGGCCATGCTGCGCGGCATCTGGGGTGACCCGGAGCGCTTCAAGGAAACCTACTGGTCGCGCTTCGAGACCATGTACTTCGCCGGGGACGGTGCCAAGAGGGACGAGGACGGCGACATCTGGCTGCTCGGCCGGGTGGACGACGTGATGAACATTTCCGGCCACCGGCTCTCCACCGCCGAGATCGAATCCGCGCTGGTCAGCCACCCCGCGGTGGCGGAGGCCGCCGTCGTGGGCGCCGCGGACGAGACCACCGGCCAGTCGGTCGTCGCCTTCGTGATCCTGCGCGGGGACGCCGTGGACACCGGGGACGCGATCGTGCAGGAACTCCGGAACCACGTCAGCAAGGAGATCGGGCCGATCGCCAAGCCCAAGACCATCCTTGTGGTGCCTGAACTGCCCAAGACCCGCTCCGGCAAGATCATGCGCCGCCTGCTCAAGGACGTCGCGGAAGGACGCGAAGTCGGCGACGCCACCACCCTGGCCGACAACACGGTGATGGCGCAGATCGCGTCCTCGCTGAAAAAGTAAGCAAGGACCCGGTCAGGGCTGCCAGAGGCGGAACGTTGCCGCGATGACGGATGCGTGTGACGTGCTGGTGGTCGGCGCAGGCCTGGCCGGGTTGCAGTGCGCCCGGGAGCTGCAGGCCGCCGGGCGCGAGGTGCTGGTGTGGGAAGCCGCCGACGACGTCGGAGGCAGGATACGGACCGACCGGGTCGACGGCTTCCTCGTGGACCGCGGGTTTCAGGTGCTGAATCCCGCCTACCCTGCGGTCCGCCGGTGGGTCGACGTCGAGGACCTGGCGCTGCAGGCTTTCGGCGCCGGCCTTCGGGTCCGCCGGCAGGACTCCCTCGCGGTCCTGGCCCACCCCGTGCGCGAGCCCGGCCTGATCCTGCAGACCCTGCGCAGCGGACTGCTGAACCCCCGCTCTGTCGCGGGCCTGCTGCGGTGGGCCGCCCAGGCGTTCGCCGGCCGGCGGCGGCAGACCGGCAGCGACGTTCCGCTGCGGGAGGCCCTGGACCGGGCCGGGTGCTCCGGCGAACTCCGCCGGGCCGTGGACCAGTTCCTCGCCGGTGTCCTGCTGGAAGACGAGGGCAGCACCTCCAACGAGTTCGCGCTGCAGCTGCTGCGGGTCTTTGCGACCGGGGTGCCCGGTTTGCCGCGCGACGGTATGCAGGCCCTCCCCCGGCAACTGGCGGACACTCTCGCCACCCCGGTCCGTACCTCGACCCGGGTGGAGTCGATCACCCCGGACGGAAACGGGGCCCTGGTCACCGCCGCAGGTTCCACGCTCCGGGCCCGCCACGTTGTCCTCGCCGCCGGTCCGGTCAACTCCGCCCGGCTGGCCGGCGGCACCGTCCCGGCCATGAAGGGGGTGCTGACACACTGGTTCGCTGCCGACACGGCTCCCAGCGGGGTGGACATGCTCTACGTCGACGGCCGCGCGCACTCCGCCGGGCCGCTGGTCAACGCGGCGGTCATCTCCAACGCGGCACCGAGCTACGCACCCGCCGGGCGGCACCTGATCCAGACGTCCGCACTGCTGGGCCCGGGCCGGCCGGTTCCCACTGACGACGACGTCCTCCGCCACGCCGCGGACCTTTTCGGCTCCTCCACGGCCGGCTGGGAGCTGGTGGCCAGGCACGAGGTCCCGCAGGCCCTGCCCCTGCAGCCGCCGCCGCTTTTGTCCCAACAGCCGATGGAGGGCCCGTCCGGCCTGGTCATCTGCGGGGACCACCGGGAGACGGCGTCCATCAACGGTGCCCTCGTCAGCGGCCACCGTGCGGCACTCGCCATCCTCGGACGGCCCAGGTGACTTTCTCCGTGTCACGCCGGGTCGCCGCGCCCACGGAGGACGTCTGGGCCCTGCTCACCGATACCGCGAAGTGGCCGGCCTGGGGGCCGTCGATCACCCGCGCCGAGCCGGCCACGGCCGGGCTCACCACCGGACCGGCGCCCGGGCCGGCAGCCGGGCTCACGGCCGGAGGGCTGGCGCTCGGCAGCCGCGGCACGGTCCGCACTGTCCTGGGGCCGGCGCTGCCGTACACCGTGACGGCGTTTGAGCCCGGACGGTACTGGGCCTGGTCTGTGGCGGGGATCCCGGCCACCGGCCACCGGGTCACTCCGCAGGACGGCGGCTGCCTCGTCACCTTCACGGTCCCGTGGTGGGCGCCGGCCTACCTGCCGGTGTGCGCCCTGGCGCTGCGCCGGATTGAGCGGCTCGCGACACGTTAGGGACTCCCACGCCGCCGCCGGCGAACCCCGGACCTCTCAGCCGCCGGAGCAGGCCCCGACGAGGACCACCTCGAAGCTGGTTGCTGCGGGCGTGCCGAATTTCGCGTTGACCAGGGCGAGAGTATTGCCGAACAGCGCCGCCGTCGTCGGGACGTCGAAGTTCGTGCTGGTGATGACTTCCTGCACCTCGCCGCTGCGCAGCGACCGGTTCAGGTCGATCCGGCTGACCTGGTTGAGGAAGTTCTGCACGGCCCAGAGGGTGTTGTTCCGGATGACGACGCCGTCCACGTTCGGCAGGGTGACCGGGGCCCCGGAGGAGTCCGTGACATCGACCAACCGGTTCGATCCGTCGTGCGGGTCCACGCTGTAAAGGGCGCCGCGGCCCGTGTGGGCGACGATCAGCCGGTGGCCGTCTCTGGCGGCGGCGATGCCGTTGAGGTTGAACCCCTCGTCCACGGTGCCGGCGGGTGCGTCGAGCGCCAGGGTCCGGGCGTCGCCGGGTTTCCCGTCGCGGCTGATCGGGATCCGGTAGAGCTCGCCGGCGCGGGAGTTGGTGAACCACGCGCCGTCGCGGGTCACAGTGACGTCGTTGATGAAGCCGGCACCGGCCGGCGCCAGATCGTAGACTTTCACGGTTTTTTTCGTCTCCAGGTCATAGACGTAGGCCTGGCCGGTGCCGCCGCCGGCGACGAAGAGCAGGTCGTTGTCCCGGTCAACCTTCATGCCGACGGCCGCCCGGCCCTCCGGCGCCGTGATGAACAGTCTTGCCGTGCCTTTGTCGATATCTCCCCGGAAGATGTTCCCATTGAGCAGGTCGCCGGCGAAAAAAGTGCTGCCCTCCCCGGCGGCAATGCCTTCAGCGCCGGTGGCGCCGGGGAGTCTGATCACCGAGGTCCGGTCATCCCGGTCGTCCTGGTCCGCTCGGGCGGCGGTGGCCAGGGGCGCCGGCACGAGGAACGCCGCCACGGCGAGGATGCCCACGGCGGCCCTGCGGATTGATTTTCCTGCATGGATGTTGCGCATGATGTGCTCCGAGATCGGGCTTTCCGCGCGGGCTGACCAGTACGGGAGCTCCGCACGATGGTCCTTTCAGTGTAGGCAGGCGGGCCGGTGCGGGCCAGAGCCGGCCGGCCGCTGAACGGGCTGCCATCCGCGTGCCGTTTCCGCCGCAGGGGCAGCAGCCCGCAACGCAACGCGATACATTGGCAGGCATGAGCGAAGCCACCCCCGCCGGCGCCGGCCGCGGCACCATCCTGGTCCTCAACGGACCCAACCTGAACCTGCTGGGCACCCGCGAGCCGGAGAAATACGGCACCGCCACCCTGGCCGACGTCGAACAGCTCGCCAAGGATACCGGCGCCGCGCACGGCCTCGACGTCGAGTGCTTCCAGTCCAACCATGAGGGTGCCCTCGTGGACGCCATCCATGCCGCCCGCGGCAAGTCCATCGGCATTGTCATCAACGCGGGCGCGTACACGCACACCTCGGTGGCCATCCGGGACGCCATCTCCGCAGTGCAGCTGCCCGCCGTCGAGGTCCACATCACCAATGTCCACGCCCGTGAGGCGTTCCGGCACCACTCGTACCTCTCGGACATCAGCAAGGCCGTGATCGCCGGCGCGGGGATCCTGGGCTACCGGTTCGCCGTCGAGTACCTCGCCGGGCTGCAGGCCGGCCGGGACTGAGCATGTCCCCCGTTGATCCCGCCCGAGGGGAACCGGACAGTCTGGAAGCGGCCGCCGCGGATCCGGACCGCGCGGAATCCGCCACGGCGCAGTGGTACCGGCACTTCGGCACCGTCGACGCGCCCGGCAACTCCGACTGTTACGCCGAATGGTCGGTGGGCATCGCGGAGGACCCGGAGCTGATCCGGCGGATCGACGAGTGGCCCTACAACAAGCGCCAGCCCCTGCTGCTGCTCGCGGCCGCCCGCTTCCTCGGCGCACGGATCAGCCCGTACCCGGACTTCCGCGCGTTCCTGGACGCGCACTGGCCGGACGTCTCGCGGACCGTGCTCACCCGCGCCACCCAGACCAATGAGGCCGGGCGCTGCGCCACCCTGCTGCCGTCCCTGGCGCAGATCGCCGTCGCCGGCGGGCGCCCGCTGGCGCTCCTCGAGGTCGGGGCCTCGGCCGGGCTGGCCCTGTTTCCGGACCGCTACGGCTACGCGTACGACGCTGGCCCCGTAGTCACGCGGCTGGCCCCGGAAGGCGCCGCGGACGGCCGCTACCCGGTCCTTCGCTGCGCCGTCACCGGGCCGGTCCCGCTCCCGGCGGAGCTCCCGCGGGTGGTGTGGCGTGCGGGGATCGACCTCAACCCCCTCGACGTCCGGAACCCCGACGACGTCGCGTGGCTGGAGGCCCTGATCTGGCCCGAGCAGGACTTCCGCCGCGAGCGGCTGCGCCGGGCGATCGCGGTCGCCCAGGCGGATCCGCCCCTCCTCGTGGCCGGGGACCTCAACGACCAGCTCCCCGCCCTGGCAGCGCGGGCGCCGTCAGACGCCACCCTGGTGGTCTTCCACAGCGCAGTCATGGCCTACCTCGACGCGGCGGCGCGGGACCGGTTCCGGGCCACCATGGCGCGGCTCGCCGTCGAGCGCGGCTGCCATTGGCTGTCCAACGAAGGGCACACGGTGATCATCCAGGAGGACGGCTCCAGCGTGGTCCCCGAGATGGACGAGTCCCGGCTCCGCGGCCGTTTCCTGCTGCTGCACAACGGAAGGCCCACGGCGATCGCCGGCCCGCACGGCCAAAGCCTGGAATGGCTCTAGCGGCCGGGTTTCCGGCCTTCGGCGGCGGTCGCCGCCACGTCATGACGCGCTGCCACGTACGGACGCGCTGCCACTTCCGGATGCACGGCTACTTCTGGATGCACGGCTACTTCTGGATGCACGGGCCCGGGGAAACGGCGTCGCCGAGGCCCGGGGCCCGGGCGGCCACCGGTCCCAGATCCGTCATGGTGATGGCATAGCCGAGGGAGGACTCGGCTGTGGCCTTCGCGAAGATCACTCCCGCCACCTGGCCGTCGGTGGTGAGCAGCGGGCCTCCCGAGTTGCCCGGCTGGACGTCCCCGGCGATCCGGTACACGTCCTCCGGGGCGGCGTTGTTGCCGTAGATGTCCGGGACCAACACGGTCGCGATGTCCTGCACGGTGGCCGGCTTTGACTGGAACGGGCCGCCATGGGGGTAGCCGGAAAACGCTGCCGGGCTGCCGGCCGGCAGGTTGGCGCTGAGCGGCAGCGGGGCGGAGCGGAGTCCGTCCACGGCAACCACCGCGAGGTCGTGCTGGGCGTCGAAGTACACCACGCGCCCGGGCAGCGCGCCGCCGCCGGGAATCTGCACCACCGGCTCCGGCACGCCGGCGACCACGTGGGCGTTGGTGACAACCCGGCCCGGCGACACCACGAACCCGGTACCGGTCTGGTTCTGGCCGCACTGGTAGGCGGTTCCCGCGATCTTCAGGTCAGACTCCGCGGCCCGGTTCAGGGCGGGCGTATCGGTGCTGGCATCCGGGACCGCCACCGGCTGGCCCTGCCCGATTCCCTCGAACAGCGTCGGGATGCCGTTGCCGATCACGGTGGACCGCAGCTGGGCCATGGAGGTTTTCACCGGTACAGGGGTCGCGCCGTCGATGAAGCGGATCACCTTGGACTCGGCGAGCGGCTGGGAAACGAAGGGAACGCCGAGCGCCCCGATACTGAAGGCCAGCATCGACATGACCAGGGCGGAAACGACGACGTTGACGACGCCGCCGGCGAGCCGGTCCATGGACCGGAGCGGGCGGATCCGGACGACGCTGCGGATCCGGTGGCCGATGGCGGTGCCAAGGCCGTGCCCCAGGACCATCAGCAGCACGGCGGTGGCAATGATCGCCGTGAGGCGCCAGCCGCTGTCCTCCACCAGACCGCTGACGATGGGGACGGACACAAACGCTGCCACGGCTCCTGCGGCGAAGCCGGCGATGCCGCCGACGGTGACCAGGAAGCCGTTGCGGAGGCCGTGGAACAGGTAGGACAGCAGGGTTACGATCAACACGAGGTCCAAGATGGTCAAGCCGAACACCAATGCTCCTTTTAGGCAGGTAAGTCCCAATTCTACCGGCGCCGGCTGACAGTTTGCCGAGCGCGGGCGGGGCCCGGAGCCGGCCCGCAATTTCCCCCTGCCACGACGTTTGGCGCGTTTCAGTGCCAAGTACGTCACAGAAGCGCCAAAATTCTGAAACAATGGCTGAAGCGCCCCAGCCGACACAGTTTTTAGTCAGGAGATTTCATGGATATCGAGGTACTGCGCCGCGCACCCCTTTTCGCCACGCTCGACGACGAGGCGTTCCGTCTGCTGACGGACGAACTCACCGAGGTGGATCTCTCACGCGGAGCCTCGGTATTCCGGGAAGGCGACCAGGGCGACCAGCTCTATTTCATCGTCTCCGGCAAGGTCAAGCTCGGACGCACGTCCCCGGACGGCCGGGAGTCGCTGCTCGCCATCCTCGGCCCGGGCGAGCTCTTCGGCGAAATGGCGTTGTTCGATCCGAGCCCGCGTACCGCCACGGCCACGGCCGTCTCGGAAACACGCCTGGCCGGCCTGAAGAATGAGAGCCTCAACGCCCTGCTGCGCACCCGCCCGGAGGTCTCGGCGCAGCTGCTGCAGGCCCTGGCCCGCCGCCTGCGCCGCACCAACGACTCCCTGTCCGACCTGGTGTTTTCCGACGTTCCGGGCCGTGTGGCCAAGGCGCTCCTGGATCTGGCGGACCGCTTCGGCCGTCCCGCAACCGATGGTGTCCTGGTGGCGCACGAGCTCACGCAGGAAGAACTGGCCCAGCTGGTCGGAGCATCCCGCGAAACGGTCAACAAGGCCCTCGCCGAATTCGTGCAGCGCGGCTGGCTGCGCCTGGAGGCGCGCGCCGTCGTCATCCTCGACATGCAGCGCCTGCGCCAGCGCTCCCGCTGAGCCTGATTGGCAGTACACCGAAGGCCGGCCCGTGAAAGCGGCGCCGGCCTTCGGTGTTTAATCCTCCCGCACTCCCCGCGCGTGGACATGCCCAGTGGTGGGGCAGGGCGAGCGGCGGACATGCTCCTGCGTGGTCTCCGGGCCCGCGGGACATGCCCAGTCCCCGCGGCAACGAG
>DATITT010000352.1:0-3027 GCA_035467435.1 Arthrobacter sp.
GAGGAAATCGACGGCTCCGGAAAGGTCGTCAAGGACGTCGGGACCGTGACCCGCTCGCTGGACAAGGACTACCTTCCGTTCGTCTCCAAGTCTCCCTACGCCCTCGCCTGGACCGGGTCCATGAACCTGACGCAGCTGCTCGGTGACACCGGCAGCTTCAGCCAGGGCCTCTACAACCCCGCGACCTGTAGCACCGACTTCGCCTCCGCCCCGAAGTACCGGGACGGCGGGACCGCGGACAACGGCGCCGTGCACAAGAGCGCCACCCCCGGCGACTGGGTCACCGTGAACCGGCTCCCGGAGAAAGCCCCCAACGGCGCCTCCGTGGACCAGACGCAGCGCAAACCCGTGGACGAGCGCGCCTACCGCGAAGACCTCGAAACCGGCGGGAAGCTCGCCACACCGCTCGCCATGGTCTACGGAACGTTCGACGCCGGACAGGTCACGGCGGTGGCCGGCGATGTCAACCGCCTGCCCCTGGGTGGTTATGACCCCACGCCGTTCACGCTGACCAAAGACGCCTCCGGCCAGGACGTCGGGAACACCGAGCTCAAGCCCTCGCTCAGCGCCACGGGCCTGGCCAGCCAGTCCGCCGGCGCCATCACCGACTACTCCGGCCTCGCCGCTGCCCGCGGCCATGAGGACAACACCTCCGTGATCGACGCCGTCCGGGTCCGGGCCAGGGTGCCCGGCAGCTGGAAAGAGGCCCAGCCCGAGGTGGAGAAGCTGGCGAACGAGATCCGGGACATGGGCCTGCAGGCAACCGTTGTGGCCGGCTCTGCCCGCGAGGACGCCAGCATCTTTGTTCCCGGGTATTCCAAGGACGACGCCGGCAAGGAATCCCCGCTCGGCACCGTGCAGCAGTCGTGGGTCCGCCAGGACGCCGCGGGCGCCGTCTCCGGTTCCCTCACCGGAACCAACCTGACCCTGCTCTTCCTGACCCTCTGCGGTGCCACCCTGCTGACCGGTGCCTCCACCGTCAGCTACGTCCGCAAACGCCGCAGCGAGGCCGGAACCCTGCGCGCCATGGGCTGGACCCAGCGCCGGATCCGGTCCTGGGTGCTCGCTGAATTTGGCGTCGGGGCGGCCCTGCTGGCCGGCGCCGGAACCGTCCTCAGCCTGCTCAGCTGGAACCCGGCCACGGCGATCGTCTCGGCCGCCGTGCTGGCGCTCTACGCGGGGGCTGCCTTCTTCGCCGCCCGGCAGCTCCGCCACCGCGATGTGGTGGACCAGGAACCGCAGCACGATGAACGGCTCATCACCGTGGACTCCCCGGTGACCTTCGCCCACCGGCAGCTGAGCACCAACAAGTTCAACACCGTTTCCCTGGCCGTCGCCGTCGGCGTCTTCGCTGCCTCGGTCGGCGGCATGGTCGCCCTGCTGATCGACATTCCCCGGGCCGCCGGAGCGAGCGCGCTCAGCGGACTGGCTGCCGCATCCATCGCACTGCCAAGCATCATTCTCGGGCTGTCCGGTGTGGCCGTCGGCCTGCTGCTGACCATGGTGACCGGCCGTTTCGAGCTTCAGGCCAAGCGCCAGTACCTCGGCACGCTGCAGGCCATGGGCTGGAACCCGGACATGCTGGGCCAGGTCCGCTTCTTCGAAAATGCCATGGTGGGGACGGTCGCGCTGCCGCTGGGCGTCCTGGGCGCCCTGGGCGTGGCTCTCCTCCTCGCCCCCTATGCCGCGCTCTGGGCCGCCATCGCCGGGCTCGTGGCTGTACTGTGCTGGATTCCAATTGCAACGAAAGTGGTCCGATGAACAACGACGCGAACCTTGACCGGGAGGCTCACGAACGGATGACGGGGGGCGCCCGCCGCGGTGTCCACCAGACCCGCGCCAACACGATCGTGAAGGCCACGGACCACGCCACGCCGCTGGAGCTCAGCAACATCACGATCCACTACGGCGGCGGCAAGGGCGGGGCCGAAGCCGTCAATGTGGTGGACGACTTCAACGTGACGCTGCACGCCGGGGAAATGCACTGCGTCGCCGGCCGGAGTGGCTCGGGCAAGACCAGCATCCTGACCGTCGGCGCAGGACTGACCCTGCCGACGTCGGGCCGGGTGTTCTGGGAGGGCGATTCGCTCGAGACCATGGGCGACGACGAAATCGCCGACCGCCGCCGTGCCCTGATCGGCTACGTCGACCAGGGCGGTGCCCTGATCGACGGCATGAGCGCGCTCGAGAACGTGCTGCTTCCCGCCGTGCCCGACGGCGAGGTGGACAAGCGCCGCGACATGGCCAAGGACCTCCTGGACCTTGTCGGCCTCGGCCGGCGCATGCGCCACCGCCCGGCCCAGCTCTCCGGCGGTGAACGCCAGCGCGTGGCGATCGCCCGCGCCCTGATCCTCGGCACCCGCGTACTGATCGTCGACGAGCCGACCGCCAGCCTCGACCGTGCCTCGGCCAACCGCATCATCAGCATCCTCAAGGACACCACCTCGGACGGGATTGCCGTCCTGGTGGCTTCACATGACCACGAACTTGTCCGCCAGAGCGATACCCTCACCGAACTGATCTAGGTTAAAACTGTGACAACTTCTGAAAAGACCCCGTTCTACATCACCACGGCCATCAGCTACCCCAACGGTGTGCCGCACATCGGCCACGCCTACGAGGTCATCGCTACCGACGCGATGGCGCGCTTCAAGCGCCTGGACGGCTACGACGTCTTCTTCATGACGGGCACGGATGAGCACGGCCTGAAGATGCAGCAGACGGCGGAAAAGGAAGGCATCCCGGTCAAGGACCTTGCCGACCGCAACTCCGCCGCCTTCCGCCAGATGAGCGGTGACCTTGGCATCTCGCTGAGCCGCTTCATCCGCACCACCGACCCGGACCACTACGAGGCGGCGAGGGCGCTCTGGCAGCGGATGGAAGCCAATGGGGACATCTACCTCTCCAAGTACGCCGGCTGGTATTCGGTCCGCGACGAGCGGTATTTCGTGGAGGACGAAACCGAGGTGCAGGCCGACGGACTGCGCTACGCGTCCGAAACCGGCACCGAGGTGACCTGGACCGAAG
>DATITT010000353.1:0-6794 GCA_035467435.1 Arthrobacter sp.
CTGTCTCCTTTGATCAAAGCGGTTACCGATACCCAGCGTACCTGATACGCTGGGTATCGTGAACATCCCCCAGAGTGGTCTCCCAGGCGGCCCCGAGACAAACTCCGCCGCTGCCGGTGCCGGCAGTGTGGACGGCCGGGCCTCGCGCTGGCAGTCACACCGTGAAGAGCGCCGCCGGGAGCTGATCAAATCAGCCCGCAAGGCCGTGCACAGCCTTGGCAGTGACGCGTCCATGGAGGACATCGCCGCCGCAGCGGCTACCTCCAAATCCGTGTTCTACCGGTACTTCGGGGACAAGGCCGGGCTCCAGCAGGCCGTGGGCGAAGTCGTACTGAGCCAGATGCAGCGCCGCATCCAGGAAGCCGCCCAGAGCGCCCAAACACCCCGCGAGGGGCTGCTGGCGATGGTGTCCGCGTACCTGCAGATGGCAGAAACCAGCCCAAATGTGTACACCTTCGTCACGCGCTATGCCCCCGGCGACGCCACGGCCGGAACCATTGCCACCGCCGGAGCGCTGGGTCACTTTTTCGCGGCGATCAGCGACATGATCGCCCGGCCCATGCGCTACCACCTGGGCGACTCGGCCGGGCGCGAGGCCGTGATCGGATACTGGCCGAACGCTGCGATCGGCCTCGTCCGGAACGCCGGCGAACAATGGCTTGCCAGCCCGGCGTCCCCGGCCAAACCCGACCAGGCGGCCATGGCACGCCAGATCACCGACTGGCTGTGCCTCGGGATCGCCCCCGAGCTCCGCACGGCGGCCGGCCCGGAGCAACCGACTTCATTACCAACTCCACGACCAACTCCACGACCAACTTCAGCACCGACCTTGTCAGAACCAACGAAGGAATCGACATGACCGAACTAGCCGACCGCCCCGCGGGCTCCCCGACGAACGTCCCTGCCGCCAAGCCGGTCTCCACTCGCCCGGGGGGCACGCCCGGCGCGGCACCCGCCGTCGACGTCGCCGCACTGGGCGAGCTGCTCCTGGGAAAGTGGGCCGACACCCGCCGCACCGCACGCGCGCTCGCAGGCCAGCCGGAACTGCACAAGACCGAGGGGCTGACCCATACCGAGCACCGCCGCCGCGCTTTCGGCCAGCTCAAGATCCTGGTGGACAACGGCGCCGTGCACCGGGCGTTCCCCGCCTCCGTCGGGGGCGCGGACGAACACGGCGGCAACGTGGCCGGGTTCCAGGAACTCGTCATCGCCGACCCCTCGCTGCAGATCAAGGCCGGAGTCCAGTGGGGGCTGTTCGGCTCCGCCGTGAGCCACCTCGGCACCGAGCAGCACCACCAGAAGTGGCTGCCCGGCATCATGAGCCTGGACATTCCCGGCTGTTTTGCCATGACGGAGACCGGGCACGGTTCGGACGTCGCCAGCATCGCCACCACCGCCACCTACGACCCGGCCACCGGGGAATTTGTGGTGCATACGCCGTTCCGGGCCGCATGGAAGGACTACATCGGCAACGCCGCCGTGGACGGCCTCGCCGCCGTCGTGTTCGCCCAGCTGGTGACGCAGGGTGTGAACCACGGCGTCCACGCCTTCTACATGGAGCTCCGTGACCCCGGCACGAAGGAATTCCTGCCGGGCATCGGCGGCGAGGACGACGGCGTCAAGGGCGGACTGAACGGCATCGACAACGGCCGGCTGCACTTCACGCAGGTCCGGATCCCGCGCACCAACCTGCTGAACCGCTACGGCAACGTCGACGCCGACGGCAGCTACAGCTCCCCCATCGCCAGCCCGGGCCGCCGCTTCTTCACCATGCTCGGCACCCTGGTGCAGGGCCGCGTTTCGCTCGACGGCGCCGCCGTCACCGCGTCGAAGCTGGCCCTGAAAACAGCGATCCAGTACGCCACGGAACGCCGCCAGTTCAATGCCTCCTCGCAGACCGATGAGGAAGTGCTGCTGGACTACCAGCGGCACCAGCGCCGCCTGTTCACCCGGCTGGCCACAACGTACGCCGCCGGTTTCGCCAGTGAACAGCTGCTGCAGAAGTTCGACGACGTCTTCTCCGGCCGGGCTGACACCGACGAGGACCGCCAGGACCTGGAAACCCTGGCGGCGGCACTCAAGCCGCTCAGCACCTGGCACGCGCTCGATACCCTGCAGGAATGCCGCGAAGCCTGCGGCGGAGCCGGCTTCCTGATTGAGAACCGCTTTGCCTCGCTGCGCGCCGACCTTGACGTGTACGCCACCTTCGAAGGTGACAACACGGTCCTGCTGCAGCTGGTCGCCAAGCGGCTGCTGGCCGACTATGCCAAGGAATTCCGTACGGTGGACTTCGGCGTGCTGGCCCGCTACGTGGTCGGCCAGGCGACCGGCGCCGCCATCCACCGGACCGGCCTGCGCGGTGTTGCACAGTTCATGGCGGATACCGGGTCGGTGCAAAAGGCCGCCATCGCGATCAAGGACGAGGCCAGCCAGCGCGCGCTGCTGACCGACCGGGTGCAGACCATGGTCGCCGAAGTCGGCTCGGCACTGAAGGGCGCCAACAAGCTGCCGCAGCAGCAGGCGGCCGCGCTGTTCAACAGCCACCAGAACGAACTCATCGAAGCTGCCCAGGCGCACGCCGAGCTGCTGCAGTGGGAGGCCTTCACCGAAGCGCTGGGCAAGGTCACGGACCCGGGCACCAGGAAGGTCCTGACCTGGCTTCGCGACCTCTTCGGGTTGTCCCTGATCGAGGAAAACCTGTCCTGGTACCTGATGAACGGCCGGCTCTCCATGCAGCGCGCCCGGACCGTGGGCGACTACATCAACCGGCTGCTCGTGAAGATCCGCCCGCACGCCCTGGACCTGGTCGACGCCTTCGGGTTCGGCCCCGAACACCTCCGCGCCGAGATCGCCACGGGCGCCGAGCAGCTCCGCCAGGACGAGGCCCGCGAGTACTTCCGCACGCAGCGCGCCAGCGGCGACGCCCCGGTGGACGAGAAAATCCTGCTGGCCCGCAAGAGCCACGGGACCAAAGCGTCCCGCGGCTGATCCACCCGGATACGACGACCGCGCCGCCCTGAACCGGGGCGGCGCCGTCGTCGTCTGGTGTTGGAGTGGACTGGGTCAGGAACCCTTGGGGAGCACCGAACGGTAGACCTCGAGGGTGGTTTCCGTGATGGATTCCCAGGAGAAATGCTCCTCAGCCCGGCGCCGGCCGGCCTGGCCCATGGCCCGGGCGCGGGCGGGATCGGACACGACCTCGGTCAGCGCGGCAGCGAATTCGGTGACGAACTTCTCCGGGTCCAGCGGAGTGCCGGTCCCGTCGGTGACCTGCTCGATGTCCACCAGCAGTCCGGTCCCGCCGTGCTGGACAACCTCCGGGATCCCCCCGGTGGCGCTGGCCACGACGGCGGCGCCGCAGGCCATGGCCTCAAGGTTCACGATGCCGAGCGGCTCGTAGATCGAGGGGCACGCGAACGCTGTGGCGTGGCTGAGGACCTGGATGAGTTCGTTGCGCGGCAGCATCCGCTCCACCAGAATCACGCCGCTGCGCTGGCTCTGCAGCTGCTCGATCAGGCGGGCGGTTTCGGCTGCCAGCTCGGGGGTGTCGGCGGCACCGAGGCACAGCACCAGCTGGACATCGGCGGGCAGCTTCGCGGCGGCGCGCAGCAGGTACGGCACGCCCTTCTGGCGCGTGTTGCGGCCCACGAAGACGACGCTCGGCCGGGCCGGGTCAATCCCGAGGGCCCGGACGATGTCCTCGCCCTCGTCGCGGTTCCAGAGGCTCACATCAATCCCGTTGTGCACCACCTTGACCTTGGCCGGGTCCACGTCGGGGTAACTGCGGAGAATGTCCTGGCGCATGCCCTCGGACACGGCGATGATGGCGGCCGCGGCCTCGTAGGCGGTTTTTTCCACCCAGGAGGACAGGGCATAGCCGCCGCCGAGCTGCTCGGCCTTCCACGGGCGCAGCGGCTCCAGGCTGTGGGCGCTGAGCACATGCGGAATGCCGTGCAGCAGCGAGGCGATGTGCCCGGCCATGTTGGCGTACCAGGTGTGCGAATGCACCACATCCGCGCCGGCGATGTCCGGGACGATCCGCAGGTCCACCCCCAGGGTCTGCAACGCGGCGTTCGCCCCGCCGAGATCCTCGGGTACGGCGTAGGACGTGACCGTCGCGCCGTGGTACCCGGGTTCACGGGGCGCGCCGAAGGCGCGCACCTGCAGATCCACGTGCTGGGCGAGCACCCTGCTGAGTTCGGCCACGTGGACCCCGGCACCGCCATAGACTTCGGGCGGAAATTCTTTGGTCACAATATCTATACGCACAAACCCCAAGGTAGTCGTTACGGCGGAACTGATCTAGTGTGAAGACGTTCGGGCGTGCCGGACTGTTTTGGGGAAGTACAAAGGCGTTCAGGAGCGATCACCATGCCGAATAAAAAAGTTCTGGCCATCGTCCTCGCAGGTGGCGAGGGAAACCGGCTCATGCCACTGACGGCGGACCGGGCTAAACCCGGCGTCCCGTTCGCTGGAAGTTACCGGCTCATTGACTTTGCGTTATCGAACCTGGTCAATTCCCGCTATCTGCAAATCGTTGTCCTGACGCAATACAAGTCGCACAGCCTGGACCGCCATATTTCCGAAACCTGGCGGATGTCCACGCAGCTGGGCAACTACATCGCCTCGGTCCCTGCGCAGCAGCGCGTGGGCAAGAGCTGGTTCCTCGGCAGCGCCAACGCCATCTACCAGTCCCTGAACCTCATCCATGACGCCAACCCGGACATCGTCGTCGTCGTGGGCGCAGACCACGTCTACCGGATGGACTTCGCCCAGATGGTGGACCAGCACGTCGCCAGCGGCGCCAAGGCCAGCGTCGCGGCCGTCCGCCAGCCGCTGCACATGGCGGACCAGTTCGGTGTGATCGAAGTGGACCAGGACAATCCGGACAGAATCGCGGCCTTTGTCGAGAAGCCGTCCTCCACCCCGGGGCTGGCCGCCGACCCCTCCCAGTTCCTCGCGTCCATGGGCAACTACGTCTTCGACGCCGATGCCCTCGTCGAGGCCCTGCATGTCGACGCCGAACGCCTGGACACCAAGCACGACATGGGCGGGGACATCATTCCGTACTTCGTCGACAAGGGAGAAGCCGGCGTCTACGACTTCACCCTGAACCAGATCCCCGGCTCCACCGAACGTGACCGCACCTACTGGCGCGACGTCGGCACCATCGACTCGTTCTACGACGCGCACATGGACCTCATCTCCCCCGTGCCGGTGTTCAACCTCTACAACTCTGAATGGCCGATCTACACGCGGCAGAGCATCTCCCCGCCGGCCAAGTTCGTGCGCGGCCAGAAAAACACGGTTGGCACGGCACTGGATTCGATCGTTGCCAGCGGCACCGTGATCTCCGGCGGCATCGTGGAAGGCTCCGTGCTGTCCAACGACGTCTACGTCAGCACGTCCAGCCGGGTGCTCGACTCCGTGCTGATGGACAAGGTCAACATCGGTGAAGGCGCCGTCGTCAAGCGGGCCATCATCGATAAGAACGTCAAGGTCCCGGCGGGCGCCGCGATCGGCCTCGACCCCGAACTGGACCGGGCACGCGGTTTCAAGGTCACCGACTCAGGCATCACCGTCCTGTCCAAGGGACAACTCGTCCCGGAGCCCGGCGAACAGGAGCGCGCCCTGTCGGCCGCGAACCTGATCCTGGTGCCGGACGCGGTGAAGGCCGCCACGGAGCACTGGCCAGCGCTGCGGGAGTCCGTGGGCAAGGTCGCGGAAGTCCAGGCGGCCGCCGTCGGCGTCTCTGCTCAGCGGTCCGGCAACGCCCACTGAGCCTGAACTGCAGCGGGAGTCCGGCCCCGGCGTCGGGCCGGACTCCCTGCAGGCTGTAAAATTGGGGCAATGAGCTCCCCCGATCTGCCCTCCGATCTGACCTCCGAGGAAATCCAGGCCTGCCTGAAGGTCCTTAACAGCATCCACGTCTACGACGAGGAGCACCCGGACTACGTTTCGGTGCGTCGTGCCACCGGCAAGATGTTCAAGGCCGTCAAGCGCCACCGCCGGGTCAGCAAGCGGGATCTGATCGCCGAAGCCGACCGTGCCGTGATCGCCCAGACGGCGACGGCGGCCCCGGACCGGATCGACGACGAA
Organism: Arthrobacter sp.; assembly: GCA_035467435.1. Lineage (GTDB taxonomy): Bacteria > Actinomycetota > Actinomycetes > Actinomycetales > Micrococcaceae > Arthrobacter. The sequence goes on from DATITT010000353.1 coordinate 6,100, forward strand.
ACCCGCGGCAACAAGCTCGCCCCCTCCACGACGGGAAGCATCGCCGGGCACCTGATTAAGTCCAGGCCGTGCTACATCTGCAAGCAGCACTTCACCCAGGTGGATGCCTTCTACCACCAGCTGTGCCCGGAATGCGCCGCGTTCAGCCACAGCAAGCGCGACGCCCGGGCCGACCTGAGCGGACGCCGCGCCCTCCTGACCGGCGGCCGGGCCAAGATCGGCATGTACATCGCGCTGCGGCTGCTCCGCGACGGCGCCCACACCACCATCACCACCCGCTTCCCCAAGGACGCCGCGCGGCGCTTCGCCGCGATGGAAGACAGCGGCGAATGGCTGCACCGGCTGCGGATCGTCGGCATTGACCTGCGCGATCCCTCGCAGGTGATGGCGCTGACCGACTCCCTCGACGCCGCCGGCCCGCTCGACATCATCATCAACAACGCCGCGCAGACCGTGCGCCGGTCCGGAAACGCGTACCAGCCGCTGGTCGACGCCGAGGACGAGCCCCTCCCCGCGGCCCTCCAGGCCGCCAGCGTCGATGGCGGTGCCGGAGGCGATGCGCTCCAGCGAGGCGGAACCGGTGGACAGCGCCAGCGAGGTGATCGTGTCTCCGGCCAGCACCGGGTGCTCCAGGACGGTGCTGGCCAGGGCCAGCGGGTGCTTGTCGTGGGCGTGGCCGAAGGTCACCAGTTCCG
>DATITT010000354.1:0-9423 GCA_035467435.1 Arthrobacter sp.
TGGAGTCGCTCCAGCACGACGCCGTCACGCAGGAACACGACATCGACGCATACATCCCCCCGCCGGAACAAGGACTCACGCCTTACCGCCGGGCAGTGGCCCTCGCCCTGGGCAAGGAGCGCGACGGCCAGGTGCAGACCACGTGGGCCAGTGCGGGCGCCGACGCAGACCCGCTTCCCTCCGATCCGGAGTGGGCCGGTCACCTCGTCTACCTGGATGAGCGCAGCTACTCCAGCGACGTCGATCCCAAGCACGTCTGGACCATCATCGAAGGGATCGGGGGCCAAAACGGCTGGTATTCCATGCCCCTGGCCTGGCGCGTCCGCGGCCTGCTGGACAAGCTCACCGGCGGAGCCGGGCTGCTGCGCGGCCGGCGGCACCCGCACCTGCTGGCCGAAGGCGAAGTGGTGGACTGGTGGCGGGCGGAGCGGATCGATCGCGGCCGGCTCCTTCGGCTGCGCGCCGAAATGCGGGCGCCGGGACGGGCCTGGCTGGAGCTGTCGGTGGAGCCGGAGGGAACCGGCAGCCTTTACCGCCAGCGGGCAATCTTCTTCCCGAAGGGTCTCAGCGGCCGCCTGTACTGGCTGGCAGTGCTGCCGTTCCACAGCCTGATCTTTCCTGCCATGTCCCGGAATATCACGGCCGCGGCGAAGGCGCTCCAGGATCAGGAATCGGAGCCTGCCGGGCCCACCGCGTAGGATGTTTGGAGCCCGAAACGACCAGTTCCACCCCACGGAGGACCCCCATGGCATTGAGTGCATCCACCAACCTTCCGCACCACGTCGACCGCGTCACCGCCGTTTTCGTGAATGAGGACTTCCTGCGCCACACGAGCGAACTTGTCGGCGGCACTCTTGAATCCTTCTCCGTCGACGGTGACACGGCCGGCGCCTTCAGCACCACGACTGTGCGGACGATTCCGACCAACCGGATGCCGGACATGGCCCGGAAGTTCGTCGGCGAAAGCCTGAAGGTGACGCAGCTTGAGAGCTGGGACGCCCCGGCTGCCGACGGCTCCCGGCTGAGCAACATCACCCTGAAGGTTTCCGGCGCGCCGCTGGACGTCAATGCCGTCCAGCGCCTCGTCTCCGACGGCGGCAGCACCCGGATCGAGCTTGAGGGCACGGTGACGTCCTCGGTGCCGTTCCTGGGCGGCAAAATCGCCGAAGCGGCCGAGCCGATGGTGGGCAAGGCCCTGAACATCCAGTCCACCCAGGCCCAGGCCTGGCTCGAAAGCCACTAGCAGATGGAACTGCCGGCAATCCTGGCCGTCGTTCTGATCGTGGCCGGCCTCTGGTCCCTGGTCGTCTGGCCGCAGTTCCTGCGCCGGGTCAGAAAGGATCCAAGGGCCCGCGACACGAACGGCAAAGCCACCCGCTTCCTCACCGTCCACATCGTCCTGGTCAGCATCTCCATGCTGCTCGGGGCGGCGACGGCAGCCATCGGGATTGCCGCCCTGCTCGGCTAAATGCCCGGTGCCAAACCCGCCGGGCCTGCGCTGCCGGTACCGGCCAGGCTGGTGCGGCGTCCGCCGGATGCCGGCGGATACCGGCCCAGGTTCTAAGGCGCCGCGGTCCTGGGCGTCAGGGCCTGGGCCAGGGCGTCTTCGGCCGCAACCCAGGAGATCATGGCGCACTTCACCCGGGCCGCATATTTGGAGACACCTTCAAAGGCAGCCGCGTCGCCGAGGATGTCGGGATCCGCGGCGAGTTTGCCCCGGGACCGCAGGACGTCCCGGAAGCTGTCGATGACCGCCGTGAAGCTGCCGACGTCCATCCCTTCGGCCAGCTCAGCGAGCACCGATGCCGAGGCCATGGAAATCGAACAGCCCGCGCCGTCCCAGCGCAACTGGGCGACCTTCCCGTCAGAGACCGCCACGCGGACGGTGATCTCATCCCCGCAGACAGGATTGAGCTGGTGGGACTGCCCCGACGACGCCCCCGCGGGAACCGCCGTCTCCTCCAGCCCGCTGCCGGTTCGCAGTTTCGCGTGTTCCAGGATGATCTGCTGGTACAGCTGTTCAAGGCTCATACGGAAAAGTCCTTAGGCTCCAAAGTAGGCTCGGACCCCGGCGACAGCCGCGAGGAAAGTGTCCACATCAGACGTTGTGTTGTACAGGTAGGTACTGGCCCTGGTGCTGGCCGTCAGGCCCAGGCGCCGGTGAAGCGGCTGCGCGCAGTGGTGGCCCACCCGGACGGCGATTCCCTTGCTGTCCAGGAACTGTCCGACGTCGTGCGCGTGCACCCCGGCAACGTCGAAGGAGGCGAGGCCAATCCGTTCCTCCCCGGGTGCCGGACCGAGGACGCGGATGCCGGGAATCGCTGAGAGGCCTTCGACGAGGCGCTGCCCGAGCAGGGATTCCCAGGCATGGACGCGGTCCATCCCCGTCTCGGTGAGGTAGTTCGCTGCCGCGGCAAGTGCGATGGCCTGGGAAACCTTCTGGGTCCCCGCTTCGAAGCGCTGCGGGGCAGGCAGGAAGGCTGCGCGCTCCATCGTCACTGTGGTGATCATCGATCCCCCGGTGAGAAACGGCGGCAGCGCGTTCAACAGTTCGGTCCGGCCGTACAGCACGCCGATGCCGGTGGGGCCCAGCATCTTGTGACCGGAGAGGACCGCGAAGTCGACGCCCAGCTCCTTCACGTCCAGCGGCAGGTGCGGAGCGGACTGGCAGGCGTCCAGCACGGTCAGGGCACCGACCTGGCGGGCCATCGCCACAAGCGTTGAGACCGGGTTGATGGTGCCCAGGACGTTCGAGGCGTGGCTGAAGGCGAGGACGCGGGTGGCCGGGCCAATGATGCCGGCGGCGGCGTCGAGGTCCAGCACTCCGTCGTCGTCGACGGGGATGAACCGCAGGGTCGCGCCGGTTCGCTCCGCGAGCTGCTGCCACGGGATGAGGTTTGCGTGGTGCTCCATCTCGGTAACCACGATCTCGTCGCCGGCCCCCAGAGCGAATCGAGCGGCCGGACCTGCGGCGCCCGGCAGGGACGAGTTCAGGAAGGCGTAGCTGAGGAGGTTCAGGCCCTCGGTGGCGTTGGAGGTCCAGATGATCTCGTCGGCGCCCGCGCCCACGAAGGCAGCCAGGGTCTCGCGGGCGTCTTCGAAGGACTCCGTGGCTTCCACGGCCAGCAGGTGCGCGCCGCGGTGAACGGCGGCGTTCCGCTGCTCATAGAACTCCTGCTCGGCCTCGATGACGCTGATCGGATTCTGCGAGGTCGCCCCGGAGTCGAGATAGATCAGGGGGTGCCCGCCCATCGACCTGGAGAGGATGGGGAAGTCATTGCGGATCCGCAACACCTCGTCGTCGGTCAGGGCAGGCGAGATCAGGGCCCGGGACTCTGACGTCGTCACAAAAGCCACGCTGGCCTCCTCGGATCGGGTGAAATGGACTAATTTCCATCATCCCACGGAACTGCCCACCCGATTCTGCCGGTGGTTCTGCCCGCGCGCCCAGGCATCCCGTGTTGTCCCGCTGCTGTCCCGCGGCTGTCCCGTGCTGTCCCGTGCTGTCCCTCTGGGGGGCTCAGGGCCGGTGGGAATCGCCCCCGGTGTCGATGAGGTCGATCCGCCGGCTGACGCCCAGTTTGGCGAACACCCGGTAGAGGTGTCCTTCCACGGTCCGCTGGGACACGCAGAGCTGCTTGGCTATCTCAGCGTTTGTGGCCCCGCCGGACACCAGGTCCAGGATTTCGGTTTCCCTGGCGGTGAGTTCGGCGTCCTGCTCAGGCCGGACCAGATCAATGTGGGCAGCCATCCCGGCAGCAGTCATCCGGTTCTGGATCTTGCGCTGGACGGCCAGCAGCTTCCGCTTGTCCGTCGTCTCGGCAAGGCATCGTTCGGCTTGTTGCGCCGCTTCGAGAGCGAGCAACACGTAGCCGGCACGCAGCGCTTTGTCACTGATCCTGACGAGTTCGGCGTCGTCGGCAGAAAGCACCGCGAGCGCGTAGTCGTGCAGCATGGCGGCCTCCCGCCCCTCAACCGCTAGGCTGCTTCGGGCAAGGCCCTCCGCGGCCGCCGTGTCCCCGCGGCGCACGGCCAATCGGCTGATGTCCGTCTCGATCCGCCACAGACCCTGCCGCCTGGCCTCCTCCGCCAGCCCGGCAAGCCGCCTGCTGACGTCGGGAACACCGCCGGGCGCTGCGTTAGCCGCAGCCGAGTACGCTTCGGCCAGCAACGGGAGTGCCCCCGGCCCGCGGTACCGGGACAGCCGGAAAGCGGTCGCGTGCTCCTCGGCCTCCTGCGCGCGACCCACCACGGACGCGGCGTATGCTGCGACGGAATGGGCGAAGGGCAGCAATTCCCAGGGATCGGCAATAGTGAGGTCCTCGACGCCGAGCACGAGTTCGGCAATGCCCTCCGGCATGCGCCCCTGACGGACCCGGCCAAGGCCCCTCATCAAGTGCAGGATCCCCCCGCTGAGCAGCAGCCGCGACGGATAGTCGGCCTCGTACTCATCGAGGGCTGCGGCGAGCGCTTCCCACTCCCCTGCCCAATTCAGGCTCAGGCTGTAGCGCACCAGGAGGTCTTCATACACGAGGGGCAACGCCTGGCCGGCGCTTTGCGCCCCTTGCCAGGCCTCGCGGGCCAGCCCCAGGCCGTCCACCACCCGCCCCTTGGCGCAGAGCAACTCGGCGAGCAACGACTCGGCCGGGATCTTGATTTCCTGCCGCTCTCCGGCGGCCATAACGAGGCGGCTCAGCCCGCCCTCACGGTCCTCCTGCCCTCCCGTCAGCTGGCTGCCGGCGGCCCCAGCCGCCAGGGCAACCGCGGCCAGATCCAGCCACGATGGCCCCGCACTTGCGTCGCTGCGGAAGGCCAGTTGGCCGCTGGGCGGACGCTCGACGTCGGCCGGTCCGGCGGGAGTTCCCGCAGTGCCTGTCCCGGACGGAGTTCCGGGAGTGCTTGCTCTTGCAGTGCTTGTACCGGCAGTGCTTGTACCGGCAGTGTTTCTTCCTGCAGTGCCAATTCCGACGGCGGGACCACCGCTGCGGTCCGGTGCCGCGCCGGTCTCCGGCGTCGTTGTTCGTCCCGTCAACCGGGCGGACAACAGTGCCGCCAGATAGCGGGAGCTGTCGCTCGGCAGGGGCTCCGCGAGCTGCAGGAATTTTGCGGACTGCTGGCGGTCGCCCAGCAGGTACCGCGCGTAGGCCATCTGCAACCGGGCCTCGGGCAGTCTCGCGTCATCGGAAATCGCCTCCGCGGTCCGCAACGCTGCGCGGGCGTCGAGGGCGGCGTTGGCGGTGCACGCCGCCCTAAGGAGTTCGTCCGGCGGCACGGCGGCTCCGCAGTCCAGCGCCCACCGAACCCGGTTCAGGAATGCGTCCGGGGGCACTGACCCTCCCGGAGGAAGTGAGACAAAGCTGGCACGCAGACCGGCGCTTTTCCCGGCCGGAACCCAACGGCGGATGATCTCTCCAATCAGGGGACTCGCGGGACGGACCGTCCGGTCGGGGCCCCGTGAGACGGTGATGATCCCGGCCCGTTCCAGGGCGTCGACAGCCTTCGGGCCGCCGAACCCCAATAACTGGCCCAGCGGCAGCGGTCCGGCCAGGGCCACGATCGCCGCGGCTGTCCTTTCTTCGGGTGACATCGACCGCAGCTCGTGGCCGATCAGGTCAGCCCCGGGAATGTCGGCCAAGCCGGGGGGTGAAACGAGGAACCAGATGCCGTGGCGCAGTTCCAGGGCCCCCGTGTTCCGGGCGTGTTCGATCAGGGACAGCAGCATAAGCGGGTTTCCTGCGGAGGCGTCCGCGAACAGCGCGCTGGCCCAGGGTGAGACATCGGCCCGGAGCACTTGCTCGCAGAGCTGATGTACCTCGGTCCGGGTGAGCCGTTCGAGGTCAAATTTCGCCACGATCCCGTCATCCCAGAGGGCCAGGAATTCCTCCGGGATCAGCAGACCCGGCCGGCACGTGGCCAGGATGCTGGCAGCACCGGTCGCTACCGCCTGCGCAACAAGCTGCGTCGTCCCGCGGTCAAGGCACTGGGCGTCATCGATCACGAAGAGCGGCTTGCTGGGCTGGGATTTAATGCTGTCTGTCACGGCTTTGACTACGGCGCCAAAGGAATCCAGATCGTGCGCGGGAAGCTCGCCGAGGTAGGGCGCGAGCGCACCGAAGGGCACGGCAGACAGTGCCGGTGTCGCCGCGAGCCGAATCACGGCCGTGTGCGGCTGGAGTTCCCGGATGACCGCCCTCGAGACGGCGGTTTTCCCGGTACCCGGGTTGCCGACGATGAGGGCGCCGGAAGTCCCGCTGTCGCGCAGGCATCTGACGATGTCCTTGACGACGCCGGACCGGCCAACCAGGTTCGCGGACTCTGTCAGGCCTTCCACCCGCGGCCCTCCCTGCGGCAGCACGTCTGCGCCCGGACCGCCCGGGGAGGAGGACACCGGGTCCGCCCGGTCCGCCCGGACCGCCCCGAAATGAGGGCGCCGGGTCGGTTAGCCGAGGCGGGCGTGTTCCACTGGTCCGGAGATGACATCTTTGAGTTCCGACCTGCTCGCGACGTGGAGTTTCGCATACACCTGATAGAGGTGCCCTTCAACGGTGCGGACGGAAACGTGCATCTCGTCGGCGATTTTCCGGTTGGACGTGCCCGCGGCCGCCCTGACCGCCACTTCCGATTCCCGGGCTGTCAACGTCGACGTCAGCAGTGAGATCACGCCGTTTCTGGGGTTGCCGAACCTGTCCTCCAGGGACTGCTGCGTGCGCTGGGCCATCCGGAGTGAGATACGGTTCCCCGCATCGTTGGCACAGCTGACCGCTTTCCTGGTCACATCCCTGGCGAAGACCGCATGGCCTGCCGCGTCGGCGTCCTTGGACGTCGCCAGCAATTCCTCGCTGTCGGCATCCGCCAGCCCCTCCGCAAGCCGCGAGCACAGGCCGGCGAAGTGCCCTGAGACCTGGTCCGCAAGATCACTGAGTTTCTGGGTGGCCTGACGGTCTCCCAGCCGGGCTGCCGCTGAGAGGAACTGCAGCCCGGTGGAAAGCGCCGACGCGTCGGTGTCGGTGTCAGCTTCCAGCTTCAGCGCGCGGAGGGCCTCGGTCTTCTGGCCGATTTCCGCCTTGGCGGACAGTTCGAAGTACCGTGTGATGCGGTTCACGAGCCACGATGCCCGGGGCTGGGGCTCCTCGACCTCCACCAGCAGGGCGCCCGCCTTGTCCTCATCGCCCTGGAGCGCGAACGCATACGCACAGGCCGCTGCTGCGAGTCCGGCAACAGCATCCGGATCGTGCAGCCTGAGCTGCCGGACCCCGGACTGCAGCCGCTGGATTGCCCCCGTAAGCTGACCCCGATGGAGGTCCACGATTCCCTGGCCGATCTCGAACATGCCGCCCAGCCGGGCTTGCTGGTCCAAGGATTCCGAGGTACGTGCGAGGAAGTCTGCTGCCTCACGGAACTTCGCGGACAACAGCAGGGCCAGGAGAAACCTCCCGCGGATTTCCCGGATCGACGCGTCGGAAAGGTCGAGGGTGCCCGCGGCAAGAACGACTTGCCGGCCGAGCCCTACAGCGCCGAGGACGTCGCCGGTGACGGCTTTCGCCTCACACAGCAGGCTCGCGGCAATGATCTTCGATTCGCTGCCGAGGTCTGTGGGATCCGCGTCCTCGAACATCTGCAGGACGTCGGCGTACCGGCCTTCGAAGCCGGCCAGCTCGGCATAGGCCAGGTGCACCCGCTCAGCCACGGAACCCGGCTCCGCTCCGGCATCTCCGGACACCGTGAGCCGCAGTTCTATCTCCTGCAGCCTGGCGAGTGCGCTGGCCGGTGCTGCGGGGATGCGCCTGTCCAGCTCAGCCCACAGCAGCTGCAGTGAGGCCCACTCATCCAGGGCCAGTCCGTCACCGGCCCGCTGTTCAACTTCCGCCAGGATGCGGCGGGCGGCGTCGTCATTGTGCAAGGCGATAAACGCCCGGGCGGATTCGACGGCCACTTCCGCCGGCTTCTCCCCGCCCTCGATCTGCCGGGCAAATCTCAGGGCGGACTGCGGGTCGGATGCTTTGTTCGCGAGGCGGGCCGCCGCCAGTGCCAGTCGGGGGGCCACCTCTTCCCCGCAGTCCAGTGCCCAGGCGACCGCGGTGGACCCTGTGAATTCATCGAGCTCCTGGTCCTGGAGTACAGCTCCAAGCCGGCGGCGAAGCTCAGCACTGCGGCCGGGCGGCACCACGCTGGCAACGATTACGGCCGTGACCGGGTTGGTGATGCTCACCATGGGCGGGTGGTCCTGGCTGACGCGGATCAGCGCCCGTTCCTGCAGCGTGTCGATGTCCTGCGCCCGGGACACTGTCATCAGGGTCTGCAGGGGCAAAGCTCCGGCGAGCGACAAGAGTTCGAAGACATCGCGCTGGCCAGGGCTGAGCCGGTTCAGGCGGGCCTTGAGCACGTCGCGGATCTCACCGGCGAGAGCCACCGGTTTGTCCCCCAAAACCCAGGAATCCTCGTGCCGGACAATAGTTCCGCGCTTGATCTGCTCCCGTGCCAGAGAGTGCAGGAAGAGGGCGTTGCCGCCGCTGGCGTTCCAGAGGGCGCGTGCCGCGGTGTGGGAGAAGTGCCCGCCATACTCCTGGGCAAGGCTGTCGGCCGTTTCGCGGAAATCGAACGGGCCAAGGTCCACCCGGCGCAGTAAATCGTCCTTCCAGAGTCCCATGATGTCGCTGCCCAGATTCGGCAGGTCGACGCACGCTGCGAGCAGCAGTACGTGTCCACCGGCGCAGAGCTGGGCAACCATCATGGTGGAGAGCTCATCGAGGTCGTGGGCGTTATCCACGAAGAGCACGACCTTGCGGCCCTGAGACCGCGTATGAAGCAGCTGGGTCAACCCCCGGAGCACCATCAGCGGGTGTTCCAGATGGGAGGCATCCAGATCGTTGAGCAGTACGCTCAGGGCCCCGTACGGGAGTTTGGACGAAATGGAGCTGCCCCGGACCTGGACTACCAGGTAGTCGTCCCCCAGCTGCTCGAGGGCCCGCTGGGCAATAAATGACTTTCCAGACCCGTGTTCCCCCACTATCAATGCCCCGCAACCCGACCCTGATGTCAGCGAGGACACCACGTCTTCAACGGTCTTGTGCCGTGCGTAGTGCTTCTCGGAGCGCCCCTTCCGCGGGCGTTGGGCAGGTGACATCACATCTGTTTTGCCGCTGCCCGCAGGCAGGCCGGCTTCTTGCTGAAACATGAGAGAGACCTTCGCAATCAAAGTTATGACTACCGATAAGTCCAACCTATTGACGGAGGGAAAGTTCCGGATGCGTAAGCACTACTCGATTACCAGCATCGGGGCGAGCCCTGGGCTACGTGGATGTACTCAGGATGGGCGGCAAGGAATGCCACCAAAACCAAGTAGTCGGCGCCGTTCCGGCAGTCGGGTGGCCGAGGGCTTGGGAGGCCTGCCGTGCGGCGGCCTGATCGTACTCCATACCGTCA
>DATITT010000355.1:0-5063 GCA_035467435.1 Arthrobacter sp.
AGTACTTCGGTACCGAAGCGGAACCGGAATGCCACATGGCGTTCCACTTCCCGATCATGCCGCGGCTCTATTACGCACTGCGGGACCAGAAGGCCGCGCCCATCATCGAGACGATGAAGGACACCCCGGCGATTCCCGGTGGCGCCCAGTGGGGCACCTTCCTGCGGAACCACGACGAACTGACGCTGGAAATGGTCACCGCCGACGAGCGCGCGGCCATGCTCGGCTGGTATGCGCCGGACCCGCGCATGCGCGCCAACATCGGCATCCGTCGCCGGCTTGCGCCGCTGCTGGACAATTCGCGCTCGGAGATCGAGCTCATCAACGCCCTGCTGCTGTCCCTGCCCGGCAGCCCGTTCCTGTACTACGGGGACGAGATCGGCATGGGGGACAACATCTGGCTCGAGGACCGCGACGCGGTCCGCACCCCGATGCAATGGAACCCGGACCGCAACGCCGGGTTCTCCAGCGCGGACCCCGGCAAGCTGTACCTTCCGGTGATCCAGTCGCTGGTCTACAACTACAGCATGGCCAACGTCGAGGCCGAGGCAGCCCACTCGGGCTCGCTGCTGCGCTGGACGCGCCAGATCCTTAGCGTCCGGAAGAACCACCCGGCCTTCGGGCTGGGCGGCTTCGAGCACGTCGAGGCCGACCACGACGTTGTCCTCGCCTACCTCCGCGAACTGCCGGAAGGCAACGCGGCCGGCGAGGACGGCGAAACGATCCTGTGCGCCTTCAACCTGTCCCAGCATCCGGTGGCCACCACGCTGCGGGTGCCAAGGTTCGCGGGCCGCGGCCTCCGCGACGTGTTCGGCGGCCAGGCGTTCCCGGGGATTTCCGACGACGGAACCCTGACGCTGACCCTGGGCAGCCACGACTTCTTCTGGCTCCGGATCCGTTCGGCTGCCTCCAACCCGTCATCGCCCTACACCCAGGCCATGCCGATCCTTTCCATCGAAGGCTGACATGACCCGACCCACCCTTACCCCGGCCCTGAGCGGACTGCTCGGCGGCTGGCTTCCGCACCAGCGCTGGTTCCCCGTCAAGAGCGCAGCGTTCAGCTTCGAGCCCGCCGGGGGACTGCGCCTTGCCGGCGGTCCCGGCGGCGCTTCAGCCAGCGCCGGACTCGAGGTGCTGGTGCTGGCCGTGAACTACCCGACGCCGGACGGTTCGCGCACCGACGTCGTGCAGGTCCCGCTCAGCATCCGCCGCGCGCCCCTGCCCGGTGCGGACTCAGCGCTGATCGGGCAGCTCTCCGACGCCGGCGCTGCGGCCGACGACGCCGGAGCGCCCGGCACCCTGTGGGTCTACGACGGCGTCCACGACCCGGCGTTCATCGCGGCGTGGCTGGAACTCATGCGCCACGGCACCACCACCCCGTCCGGGAACGCCACCGGCCACCTCGTGGAATCCGGCTACCTCCTGCCCCGGGCCACCGGCGTCGTGAAGGTCCTCTCCGGGGAACAGTCCAACAGTTCCGTGATCGTCGACGACGGCGAGTCGGCCGCGATCCTGAAGTTCTTCCGGGTGCTTTCCGAGGGCCATAACCCGGAGGTTGAAATCGGTGCCGCCCTGACCGCAGGGCGCACCGTTGAAGTGCCGGCCACGCTCGGCTGGGTCACCGGGGAGTGGGCAGAAACGCCCGCCGGGGCGCAGGACGCCCGCACCGCGCGCGGCGAACTGGCCGTGGCACACGAGTTCCTCGCCGGTGGCCTGGATGCCTGGCGCCTGGCCGTCGACGCGGCGAGCGGGGGCCGGGATTTCACCGCTGAGGCCCATGCCCTGGGTGCCGCGACTGCCATGGTGCACCGCCGCCTGGCCCAGGCACTTGGCGTCGCCTCCGAATCCGTCCCGGGAGGCGACATTGCCCCTGGCGTCGCCCAGCGGGTGCGGCAGTCCTGGGCACAGGCCGGGCCCGCCGTCGGCCCTTACGGCGAGGAGCTGGACAGGCTGCTGGAGCGCCTCGAGGGCAGCGGTGCCGGGCCGCTGCAGCGGATCCACGGTGACCTCCACCTGGGCCAGATCCTGCAGGTTCCCGGCGACGCCGGGGAAGCGCCGCGCTGGGCCATCCTCGACTTCGAGGGGGAACCGCTCCGGCCGATCTCGGAACGCAATTTCCCGGACGTCCCGTTGCGGGACGTCGTCGGAATGCTGCGGTCCTTTGACTACGCCGCCGGGGCGGCGGTCCGCGAGCACCCGGAGGCGGACGTCCCGGCCACCTGGGTGGACGACTGCGCCGAGGCCTTCCTGGCCGGCTACGCGGAAGTCATTCCCGGCGGCATCGACCGCGATTCGCCCCTCTTCGTGGCGCTGTGGCTCGACAAAGCCCTCTACGAAGTCATTTACGAACTGCGCAACAGGCCGGACTGGCTCTCCATTCCGGTCCACGCATCACGTCGTCTCCTCGGTAGTACAGGCTCCGGCATTCCTGCCGAAGCCGCAGCGGAAGGTATCAAAATGACAGGTTCAGCACGTATCGATCGTCCCGGAAGTCCACTGCCGGTGGATGCGGACACCCTGGCGAGGGTCGCCGCCGGCGAACACCACGCGCCGCACTCGGTCCTGGGCGCGCACCTCGATGACCACGGCCACGTCACCATCCGCACGGTCAAGCACCTCGCCGAAGCAGTCTCCGTTGTGACCGCAACCGGCACCTTCCCGATGACGCACGAGTCCGGCGGGGTGTGGGTTGCCGTGCTGGAGCCGCTGGAGACGGGCCACGTGCCGGACTACCGGCTGGAAGTGAGCTACGAGGGCAAGGCCCCGGAGCCGGCCGACGACCCGTACCGGTACCTGCCCACCATTGGCGAACTCGACCTGCACCTGATCGGCGAAGGTCGCCACGAGCGCCTCTGGGATGTGCTCGGAGCGCATGTCCAGCACTACAAGTCCGCCCTGGGCGACGTCGACGGTGTGTCCTTCGCGGTGTGGGCGCCAAACGCGCAGGCAGTACGCGTCAAGGGCGATTTCAACGGCTGGGACGGCCGGCAGCACTCGATGCGGTCCCTCGGCTCCTCCGGGGTCTGGGAAGTGTTTCTCCCCGGCGTTTTGGCAGGGGCGTGCTACAAATTCGAGATCCGGACCAACCAGGGTTACTGGGTGGAGAAGGCGGACCCCATGGCCTTTGGCACGGAGGTTCCGCCGCTGACAGCGTCGCGTGTTGTGGAGCCCTCCTACGCCTTCAAGGATGCGGAGTGGATGGAGGCGCGCGCCGCCCGGGATCCGCACAACTCGCCGATGAGTGTCTACGAAGTGCACCTCGGCTCCTGGCGGGTCGGGCTCAGCTACCGGGAACTGGCGAAGGAACTGGTCGACTACGTCAAGTGGCTTGGCTTCTCGCATGTGGAGTTCATGCCGGTGGCGGAGCACCCGTTCGGCGGCTCCTGGGGCTACCAGGTCACGTCCTACTTCGCCCCGACGTCGCGCTTCGGCCACCCCGACGAATTCCGGTACCTCGTGGATGAACTGCACCAGGCCGGCATCGGTGTGCTGCTGGACTGGGTGCCGGCGCACTTCCCCAAGGATGAGTGGGCACTGGCCCGGTTCGACGGCGAAGCGCTGTACGAGCACTCCGACCCCAACCTGGGCGAGCACCCGGACTGGGGAACGCTCATCTTTGACTACGGCCGCAGCGAAGTGCGCAACTTCCTGGTCGCGAACGCGCTCTACTGGCTCGACGAATACCACATCGACGGCCTGCGCGTGGATGCAGTGGCGTCGATGCTCTATCTCGACTACTCCCGCGAGGAGGGGCAGTGGCAGCCCAACCGCTTCGGTGGACGGGAAAACCTTGAGGCCATCGCCTTCCTGCAGGAGGTCAACGCCACGGTCTACAAGTCTCACCCCGGTGCGGTCATGATCGCCGAGGAATCCACCGCGTTCCCGGGTGTCACGGCGCCGACGAGCCAGGGCGGCCTGGGCTTCGGGATCAAGTGGAACATGGGCTGGATGCACGACTCGCTCAAGTACATGGCGGAGGACCCGTTCAACCGCCGGTGGCACCACGGCACCATCACCTTCTCGATGGTCTATGCCTACACGGAGAACTTCCTGCTGCCGATCAGCCATGACGAGGTTGTGCACGGCAAGGGCTCGATGCTGCGGAAGATGCCGGGCGACCGCTGGCAGCAGCTGGCGAATCTGCGTGCCTTCCTGGGATACCAGTGGGCCCACCCGGGCAAGCAGCTGATCTTCATGGGCACAGAGTTCGGCCAGGAAACCGAATGGTCCGAACAGTACGGCCTGGACTGGTGGCTGGCGGAAACTCCGGCGCACCGCGGGATCCAGCTCCTCACCAAGGACCTCAACGAGCTGTACAGCTCCACCCCGGCGCTTTACGAGCAGGACAACGACCCCGCCGGGTTCCAGTGGATCAACGGCGGGGACTCCAACCGCAACGTCCTGACCTTCATCCGCCGGGACGCCGCGGGCAACCCGTTGGTGTGCGCCTTCAACTTCTCGGGGTCTCCGCACGCGGACTTCCGTCTGGGTGTCCCCGCTGCGGGGGAGTGGCAGGAAGTGCTGAACACCGACGCCGACGCGTACGGAGGTTCAGACGTCCTGAACGAGGGAACCCTCACCGCGCCGGACGTCGCCACCGACGGCCAGCCGGCCACCCTCACTGTCACGCTGCCCCCGCTGGGCGCCGCGTACTTCAAACCGGTGGGCTGACGCAGGACTTGAGCCCCAGGCCGCGGCGCGGCTGAACATCGTCGAAGAGCCCGGAATCCCCGTGATTCCGGGCTTTTTGATGCCGCCGGGAGTCCGCTTTCGGGCCCCTTTGTCAGCAGCGCAAAGTGGTGGTAGAGTTTATTTCCGCGCTGCTCCCCGGAGTTGAACGGCCACCAAGACCCTGAAGCCTCACGGCGAGACTGGGTCGGGGCGCCGATTAGACAAGGGTGAAGCGGCCCGGTAAGATAGTAAAGTTGCTCCGGAGCGATCCATGGCCTTGAGGGTTGTGGTGGTGCCGGGTGTGTCTGTTGTTTGAGAACTCAATAGTGTGCCAAGTTTGTTGATACCAATTTATTGTATTGAATTGGTTGAATTGACCGGGTCCCGCCACC
>DATITT010000356.1:0-3149 GCA_035467435.1 Arthrobacter sp.
CCGGAAGCTAAGACCCACAGCGCCGATGGTACTGCACCCGGGAGGGTGTGGGAGAGTAGGTCACCGCCGGAACATCATTAAACGGTCGAGAGCCCCAACCACACGGTTGGGGCTCTCCCGCATTTAACCCCCAAACCACAACCCCACCCGCGGGCACGACGTCCCGGGCCCGGACACACGCCCAAGCACCGGGCTCCGGTCAGCGGGGGAACTTCCTGCCGTGGATCCAGGCCAGCAGTTCGATAGCGAGGCCGCCGCCCAGCGCTGCGGCGCCGGCTGCCCGCAGCAGGTCCGGCGGCGGCCACACGAGGTGGAAGAAGTCCTGGGCGAGCGGCAGGTTGAGCAGGAGCAGGAGACTGGTGCACATCGCGAGCACCACCGCCAGCTTCTTCGCATCGAGCGGGCGGGAGACCACCGCGAGAATCCACAACCCGATCACCGAAAGGGTCAGCACCGATGCGGACTGCAGGGTTTCCGGAGCGGCCCCGCCAGCTCCGCTCGACCGCGCGTAGAGATTCAACCCGAGCAGTGAAGCAGTGACGATGAGTCCGGCGGGGACGGAGAAGGACAGCGACCTGCGCAGGAACCCGGGCCGGTAGCGGCGGGTATTGGCCATCAGCGCCAGGAAGAAGGAGGGGATGCCGATCGTCAGTCCGTCTGTGAACGACAGCTGGCGGGGCAGGAAGGGAAACTGCAGGTTGAGGATTCCGAAGCTGACTGCGATCCCGATTGAATAGGCCGTCTTGCTGAGGAACACCTTGGAGACCCGCTCAACGTTGGCGATCACCCGGCGGCCTTCGGCCACCACTCCCGGCAGCCGGTCGAAGCGCCCATCCAGCAGCACCAGCCGGGCCACGGCCTTCGTGGCAGGTGCGGCAGAATTCATGGCTATGCCCAGGTCCGCCTCTTTCAATGCCAGCACGTCATTGACGCCGTCGCCGGTCATAGCGACCGTGTGCCCACGGCGCTGAAGTGCTGCCACCATGTGCTTCTTCTGGTCCGGATTCACCCGGCCGAAGACCGTGTTGTTATCCATCACCTCTTCAAGCAGCCGGGGATCGAGCGGAAGTTTCCGCGCATCGTACCCATCCTCGACGTGCAGGCCGACCGTGCGCGCAATCGCCGCGACCGTCCGGGGGTCGTCCCCCGAAATGATCTTCAGCTCAACGCCCTCGTCGCGGAAGTAGTCGAGCGTCTGGCGCGCATCGGGGCGGATCTGTTCCCGAAACGTGAGCACAACGACGGGTTCAACGGCTGCCGGCAGGGTTGCGTCGTCTGCAGTAATGGTTGTGCCGGCGGCGTGGGCCAGCACGACGGTCCGCAGCCCGGATTCGGCGAGCCGGCCGGCCCTGACCAGGGCGGCGCCCGATGCCGGTTTCGCGCGTTCGCCTCCAGCCCGGTCCGCTAGCACTACTTCGGGGGCGCCAAGGATCCATGTGCCCGAGTGCAGGGTTCCGCCGTCGAACGTCACGGAGCTCCACTTCCGGGCGGAAGAGAACGGAACCGAAGAGACCGCCTGGTTGCCGCCGTCGTGCTCAAAATCCGCCTCAAGGCAGCGCGACGTCGCATTTGCTTCCGGATCCGCAGCGAACCAGCCTAGGGCGTGCTCCCAACCGGGTTCTGCGGGCTCGGCCAGCTCGTGCACACCGTCGAAGATGATGCGGCCTTCGGTGAGCGTCCCGGTTTTGTCGAGGCAGAGGACATCTACGCGGGCCAGGCCCTCGACTGCCGCCAGCTCCTGGATGAGGACCTTATTGCCGGCCAGCCGGACCCCGCCGACAGCAAAAGCCACGCTCGAGAGCAAGACCAGGCCCAGCGGAATCATGGCGATGACGCTCGCAATCACTCCCACCAGGGCGGATGTCCAGGCGCCGCTGGCGATGGCCTGCTCCCAGCCGCCCCTGGACTGCATCTCGCCGTTGGCAACTATGAGGGCGACCGGCAACAGCGCCCAGGCGAGCCAGCCGAGGATCCGGTTGAGACTGTTGCGGATCTCTGAGTTAACGAGCGAGAACCGCTTGGCATCGGCGGCGATCCTGCTGGAAAAGGAATCACCACCCACCCGGATCACCCGTGCCGTGCCGCGGCCGGCAACAACGATCGAGCCGGAGAGGACTTCAGTTCCGGTGTCCTTATCCACCGGGTCGGATTCCCCGGTAAGGAGGGATTCATCTGCCTCCAGCCCGCCGCTCTCGAGGACAAAAGCATCGGCCGTGACCTGATCGCCGGCCCGAAGGACCAGGACATCGTCAAGCACGACGTCGGCGGTGGGGATCTCCCGCACGGAGCCGTCACGCAGGACCCGGGCCAGCGGGGCCTCGAGGACGGCGAGGCGGTCCAGGGAACGCTTGGCGCGGTACTCCTGGACAACACCTATGACGGCGTTGCCTACGGCTGCCAGCCCGAAGAGTGCATCCTGCCAGCTGCCCAGCATAAGCAGGACGACAAAACTCGTGCCCACGATCGCGTTAAACAGAGTCAGCACATTTGCGCGGACAATCTCCCACAGGCTGCGGCTGGTTGTGTCCGGTACCCGGTTGGCAAGTCCGTGCCTCATCCGGGAGGAAACTTCGCCCCCGGACAGGCCGGCGGCGGCCGGTCCGGACACACGCCGATGGAGGAACTCTGGCCTGTGGCGCCGGCGTTCTTCCATCACCCCCTGATCGTAATGGGAGAGGCCCCCGAATGCAGGTGATGCACCTCATAGGAACCCGTTTCCGTCTTCTGGCCCTGCGGACGTTCCGGCTGGGGCCTGGTTTCCGTGTGGTTCCGGGGTTTTGGGGGGTGTGGGAGGGGTGTGGGGGGTGGATTTGTGCCTGGTGCGTGGGGTGTGTAAAGTAGTTCGAGTCGCCGCCGCTGATGCGGAAAGATAGCGACCGACCCCCTGATGAACGGCCTGGAAATGGCGCGCTGTTTGGCGTGCTGAGTATGGGTGGGGATCCACTCCTGGAACTGGTAGTCGCGGTAACGCTGATTTGCTTTGTTTCTTGGAGTCGGGTAAGTTTGGGAAGTTGCTCCGGAGCGATCCATGGCCTTGAGGGTTGTGGTGGTGCCGGGTGTGTCTGTTGTTTGAGAACTCAATAGTGTGCCAAGTTTGTTGATACCAATTTATTGTATTGAATTGGTTGAATTGACCGGGTCCCGCCACC
>DATITT010000357.1:0-3632 GCA_035467435.1 Arthrobacter sp.
TCCTCCAACGCCGCCACGGTCCTGGAATGGGCGTTCGAGCGCGGCCAGCGGGTGCTGTTCTTCCCGGACCAGCACCTGGGCCGCAACACCGCCAAGGCACTGGGGGTGCCGCTGGAGCAGATGCCGATGTGGAACCCGCGCAAGGACCTCGGCGGCAACAACGCACAGACCCTCGAGGACTCCCGCGTGATCCTGTGGCACGGCTTCTGCTCGGTCCACAAGCGTTTCAACGTGGGCCAGATTGAGAAGGCCCGCGCCGAGTTCCCGGGCGTCCAGGTGATTGTGCACCCGGAATGCCCCATGGAAGTGGTGGACGCCGCCGATTCCGCCGGCTCCACGGACTTCATCCGCAAGGCCATCGCCGCCGCGACCGAGCCCACCACCTTCGCCGTCGGCACCGAGATCAACCTCGTCAACCGGCTGGCCGCGGAGAACCCGCAGCACACCATCTTCTGCCTGGACCCGGTGATCTGCCCCTGCTCCACGATGTACCGCATCCACCCCGGCTACCTCGCCTGGGTCCTGGAGGCGCTGGTCCGGGGCGAGGTGGTCAACCGCATCACAGTGGAGGACGCCGTCGCCGCCCCGGCAAGAATTGCCCTCGAGCGGATGCTGGCGGCGCGGCCGTGACCAGGCCGCCGCGTTTAGTGGTCGTGGGCAGCGGCATTGCCGGACTGTACGCCGCGCTGCTCGCGTCCGACGCGGTCCTGGACGGCGGGCCGGCCTGCGAGGTGGTGCTCCTGAGCAAGGGAACCCTCGAGCAGAGCAACACCTTCTACGCCCAGGGCGGCGTCTCGGCCGTGCTCACGCCGGGCGCGGCGGCGCCGGGCGATTCCGTGGCGGCCCACATCGCCGACACCCTTGCCGCCGGCGCCGGGCTCAACGACCCGGAGGCCGTCCGTGTCCTGTGCACCGAGGCCGTCCGGGACATCGCCGGCCTGGGCCGTTACGGAGTGCACTTCGATGCCGGACCCGGCGGAGGCCCGGCGCTCGGCCTCGAGGCGGCACACTCCGCCGCCCGCATCCTGCACGCCGGCGGGGACGCGACGGGTGCCTGCATCGCCCGCGCGCTGGTCGCCGCCGCCCTGGACCGCGCCGTCCTGGATCGAACAGTCCCTGCCCGGTTGCGGATCGAGACCGGTGCCTTCGTCACGGACCTGCTCACCGAACACCCCAACAGTGACCCGGCGGGCGCCGCCCGCGTGACCGGCGTCGCCTACCTGGCCAACGGGCAACGCCAGCAACTGGACGCCGACGCGGTGCTCCTGGCCACCGGCGGTGCCGGACGGATCTTCGCCCGGACGAGCAACCCCTCCGTCGCCACTGCCGACGGCCTGGCCCTGGCCTGGCGGGCGGGGGCGGCCGTCCGGGACCTGGAGTTCTTCCAGTTCCACCCCACCACGCTCGCGGCTGAGGAGATCCCGGGAGGTCCGCCGGCGCTGCTCATTTCCGAGGCGGTCCGCGGCGAAGGCGCTGTCCTGCTCGACGCCGCCGGCTACCGTTTTATGCCGGATTACCACCCGGACGCCGAGCTTGCCCCGCGCGACGTCGTCTCCCGCAGCATTGCCCTGCACCTCGCCGCGACCGGCGCACCGGCGGACAGCCCCGTCTTCCTGGACGCCCGGGGAATCGAGGCCGCCCGCGGCCCCGGGTTCCTGGCCCGGCGTTTCCCCACCATCACCGCGGCCACCCGCGACGCCGGCTACGACTGGACCACACAGACGCTTCCGGTGTCGCCGGCGGCCCACTACTGGATGGGTGGTGTGTCCACCGACCTCTGGGGGCGAACCTCCGTGCCGGGACTGTACGCGGCCGGTGAAGTCGCGTGCACGGGCGCGCAGGGCGCCAACCGGCTGGCGAGCAATTCGCTCCTGGAAGGGCTGGTCTTCGGCCGCCGTGCGGTGGAGGCATTCCTGGACGGGGTGGACCCGGAACCCGGTCCGGCGGCATGCGCCACCGGTGCCAGGGACGAACTTCCCGCTGCGGAGCCCGTGCAGCGACGTGACCCGTTCAGCCGGGCCGCGCTGCGCCGCCTCATGACCGGTGCGGCCGGGGTGATGCGCACCGGAGCCGAGCTCGACGCCGCCGCCATCCGGCTCGCGGAGTGGGCCGCTGCCTTCACCGCAGTCCCCGGGATCCCGGACCGGGGGCAGGGCCTTGACCAGTCCGGCCATGAGGACCGGAACCTGCTGCTGGCCGCCCAGCTGCTCGTGGCAGCGGGACGGAAGCGGACCGGTTCGGTGGGCGCCCACCACCGTGCCGACGCTGACCCGGCCGACGCAGCCCCCGCCGGCTCTGACGCGGCCGACGCAGCCCCCGCCGCCGCCCGCCCTGCCCTGCCCGCGGCCCCCGCCGGCTCAACCCCGCCGCCCGGCGCGCACGGCCGCCGCCATGCCACCGCATCCCGTCCGAAACAAAGGATTTCGTCATGACAGCACCCGCCGCAGCCCGCCCGGGCTCCCTCCCGGTGACGGCGCTCGCCGGAACCCTGCCCGCCGCCGCCGTCGACGCTGTGCTGCGTGCGGCCCTGCTCGAGGATGCGCCGTACGGGGACATCACATCGCAGACGCTCATCCCGGCGGACGCGCGCGCGACGGCGGTCCTGGCCGCCCGCGTGCCCGGCGTGCTCAGCGGCGGGGAGGTGTTCGCGGCGGCGATGAAGCTCACGGACCCGGGCGCCGCCGTCGAACTCCTGGTGGCCGACGGCGCCGTCTTTGCTGCCGGCACGGCGCTCGCAAGGGTCAGCGCGAACGCCCGTGCGGTGCTGCTTGCCGAACGGGTGGCCCTGAACCTGGTCCAGCGGATGAGCGCCATCGCCACCAGGACGTCGGAGTTCGTGGCCCTCGTGGACGGCACCGGGGCGCGCATCACCGACACCCGGAAGACGACGCCCGGGCTCCGGGTGCTGGAACGGTACGCCGTCCGCTGCGGCGGCGGGGCCAACCACCGCTTTGGCCTCTCGGACGCAGTGCTGGCCAAGGACAACCACCTGGCCGTCCTGACCGGGGGAGACCCGTCGAAGCTCACCGCGGTACTGCGGGAGGCCAAGGCGCGCCTCGGGCACACCACGCACTTCGAAGTGGAGGTGGACAGCATGGACCAGATCGGACCGGTGCTGGCCGCCGGGGTGGACACCATCATGCTGGACAACTTCAGCCTGGCTGAGCTTGCCGCCGGGGTGGCGCTGGTGGCCGGCCGCGCCCGGGTGGAGGCCAGCGGCAACGTCAATCTGGCCACCGTGGCGGGCATCGCCGGCACCGGAGTGGACGTCATCTCGATCGGCGGGCTCACCCACAGCGTCGCCGCCCTCGACCTGGGACTCGACATTGAGCTGGGCCTGGGCACCGGTCAGGTCCGTGCATCCGGCATCGGGCAGAGCGAACAGACGCCCGAACAGGCGGCCGGCACGGCGGCGCCATGATCTTCCTCGACGCCGCGGCCACCACCCCGGTCCGCCGCGAGGTGCTCGAAGCCATGTGGCCGTTCCTCTCCGGCGAGTTCGGTAACCCCTCGAGCCACCATTCGCTCGGCGACGCGGCTGCCACGGCGCTCGCCGCGGCACGGACAGCGACGGCCAGGGCGCTGGGCTGCCGCCCGGGCGAGGTGGTCTTCACCTCCGGGGGACCGGAGGC
>DATITT010000358.1:0-9414 GCA_035467435.1 Arthrobacter sp.
ATCCGGTACCGGATGGGCGTGGAGTGACCCCGCGTTGGTTTGTTCAAGACGGACCGGGTCAGACGGACCGGGTCAGGCGGACCGGACCGGGTCAGACGGACCGGGTCAGGCGGACCGGTCCGGGTCCGGTCGCCTGGCTTAGTCGACCTGGGGGAAGCCGAGGTCGATCACCGAGGTGGACGGGTCCGGCCAGCGGGTGGTGACCACCTTGCCGCGGGTGTAGAAGCGGATGCTCTCCGGGCCGTACATATGGGTGTCGCCGAAGAGCGAGTTCTTCCAGCCGCCGAAGGAGACGGTCCCCACCGGAACCGGGATCGGCACATTGACGCCGACCATGCCCGCCTCGACGTCGAACTCGAACTGCCGCGCGGCGCCGCCGTCACGGGTGAAGATCGCCACGCCGTTGCCGAACTCGTTGTCGTTCACGAGCTTGACGGCGTCCGCGTAGCTCTCGACGCGGACCACGGACAGGACCGGGCCAAAGATCTCGTCGTCGTAGACCTTCATGCCGGGCTTGACGTGGTCCACCAGACTGACGCCGAGAAAGAAGCCGTTGGAATCGAACTTCTGCTCCCGGCCGTCCACCACCACGGTGGCGCCTTCCTGGGCCGCGCCGGCGACATAGGAGGCGACCTTGTCGCGGTGCGCGGCGGTGATGAGCGGGCCCATCTGCGACGCCGGGTCGGTCCCCGGGCCGATCTTCAGGGTGCCCATCCGGGTGGTGATGGCCTCGACGAGCTCATCGGCGATGTTCCCGACGGCGACCAGGACGCTGACAGCCATGCAACGCTCCCCGGCGGAGCCGTACGCGGCGGACACGGCGGCGTCGGCGGCCATGTTCAGGTCCGCGTCCGGCAGGACCACCATGTGGTTCTTGGCGCCGCCCAGCGCCTGAACCCGCTTGCCGTGGTCGGCGGCGCGCTTGTAGATGGACTGGGCAACCGGCGTCGAGCCGACGAAGCTGATGGCCTTGACGTCCGGGTGTTCGAGCAGCACGTCAACGGCTTCCTTGTCGCCGTGCACGACGTTGAGGACACCGGCGGGCAGGCCGGCCTCGGCGAAGACCTGCGCGATGAACATGGCCGAGGACGGGTCCTTTTCACTGGGCTTGAGCAGCACGGTGTTGCCGCAGGCCAGGGCGCTGCCGATCATCCACAGCGGCACCATGGCCGGGAAGTTGAACGGCGTAATGCAGGCGACCACACCGACCGGCTGGCGCACCGAGTGGACGTCGACGCCGCCGGCCACCTGCTCGGAGCGCTCACCCTTGAGCGCGTGGGACAGCCCGGTGGCGAACTCGATGTTCTCCAGGCCGCGGGTGATCTCGCCCTCCGCGTCGGAGAGGACCTTGCCGTGCTCGCTGGTCAGCACGGCGGCCAGTTCGGGCCGGCGCTGCATCAGCAGTTCGCGGACCGTGAAGAAAATATTGGTGCGCTTGGCAAGGCTGGTGGCGCGCCAGCCGGGCAGGGCGGCGCGGGCGGCCTCGATGGCCTCCTCGACGCGGGCGGCGGAGGCCAGGGCGACCTCTTTCTCCTGCTCACCGGTGGCCGGATTGAAAACGGGGCCGTAGCGCTCGGCGTCGGAAACCAGGGCGCCGTTGATGAAGTGCGGAATGCGTTCCATGGGTGGGTCTCTTTTCGTGTGGTGCAGGTTCAGGGGGCGCAGCTGGCTGCAGGGGCGCAGCTGGCTGCAGGGGTGCAGCTGGCTGCAGGGCAGGGTGGCTACTTGGCCGTGTCGAGGGTGCCGTCGACCAGCTTGACGATCGCGGAGCAGTCCATGCCGGCGTTGCCGGAGTCGATGAGGCGCTGGAAGAGCTGCTGGACGTGCTCGCCGATTTCCAGCGGGGTGCCGGTGTCCCGCGCCGCGCTGATGGCGAGTCCGATGTCCTTGTTGGCGAGCTCGGTGGTGAAGGTCGGGGCGAAATCGTTATTGGAGGCCGCGGTGGGGACCACCCCGGCGACCGGGTACCAGGTGCGCAGGGCCCAGCTGTCGCCGGAGGACACGGACGCGATGTCCCAGAAGACCTGCTTGTCCAGTCCGAGCCGGTCGGCCAGGACGGCGCCTTCCGCGGTCGAGGCCAGGTTGATGAAGAGCATGAGGTTGTTGCAGATCTTCGCCGCCTGGCCGGTGGTGGCGCCTCCGGTGGGAATGATGTTCGCCGCCATCGGCTTGATGTATTCCGTGGCCTCGGACACGGCACCTTCCTCGCCGCCGATCATGAAGGTCAGGGTGGCGGCCTTCGCGCCGCTCATGCCGCCGGAGACCGGGGCGTCGACGAAGCGGAAGCCGGCGGCAGCAGCGGCGTCGTGCAGGGCCTGGGCGGAGGCGATATCGATCGTGGAGGAATCCACCAGCAGCGTGCGCGTATCCGCGTGGGCCAGGACACCGTCCTCGCCGAGATAGACGGCGCGGGCATGCTCGCCCTTGGGGAGCATCGAGAAGACGACGTCGGCGCCGTCGACCGCTTCAGCGATGCTTCCTGCGGGCTTGACCCCGCCGGCGACGGCGCTGGCAACGGCCTCGGCATTGAGGTCAAACCCGCGGACGTCGTGGCCGGCCTTGACGAGGTTCACCGACATGGACCCGCCCATGTTCCCCAGTCCGATCCAAGCGATTACTGCCATGGCATAAGCTCCTTTGCTTTCCGTCGTGCCGTGTGTGGTGCGCGTGATCCGGCATTCGCCGGACGTTCCGTGTCAAGCATCACACCCTGTTACAGTGCAATCAAGGGAAAAAACTACAGATGGTATGTGCATCAATGCACATACCTGAATCCAGAGGAGTTCCAGTGGACTTGCGGCGGCTTCCAAGCCCGGACGACCTGCTGATCCTGCTGACCGTGGCACGGCTGGGCAGGTTCAATGCGGTGGCGGAGACCCTCGGCACCACCCACACCACCATCTCCCGCCGGATCCTGGCGCTGGACAAACAGCTGGGCGGGCGCACCCTGGAACGGAGCCCGCAGGGCTGGGAGCTGACGGATCTGGGCCAGGAGGCGGTGGTGGCCGCCGAGGCGATCGAGGGCACCCTCGGCGCGCTCACGAACCGGATCGCGCAGTCCGAGGACGTGCTCTCCGGACTGGTCCGGATCAGCACCCCCGACGGTTTCGGCGCCGAATTCGTCGTCCCGGCGCTCGTCCGGCTGCAGCAGGGCCATCCGCTGCTCAACGTCGAACTGCTCAGCGCCACCCGCAAGGTCAGCCAGAACCGGTCCGGGGTGGACCTCGAGGTGGTGGTGGGCAATCTGGACGCCAGCAACGCGCAGGCCATCTTCCTCTCCAACTACTTCCTGCGGCTGTACGCCAGCCCGCAGTACGCCCGCGACCACGGACTGCCGGTGACGCTCGACGACGTCCGGCAGCACGGCTTTGTCTCCTACGTGGAGTCGGCGCTGCAGGTCGCCGAACTTGGCCACCGCTCCACGCAGCTTCCCGTGCCGCGCTCCAGCTTCCAGGCGACCAGCATCTTTGCGCAACTGGAGGCCGTCCGGCAGGGCGCCGGGATCGGCCTGCTGCCCAACTTCCTGGCGGTCGGCGACCCCAACTTCCTGCCGGTGCTGCCGGACGACTTCCAGCGGCAGCTTCCGATCTGGGCGGTGGCCCGCGCGGAGTCGCTGCGCTCGGCCCCCGTACAGGCAGTCCTGGAAGCGGTCCGGACCGAGATCTCCGAGCGCCAGGAAGTCCTGGCGGGCTGAGCCGTCCTGGCAGGCTGAACCGTCCCTTGCAGGCTGAGCCGCTGCAACAGCAACAGCCCGGCCCCGCGTTGCGGGGACCGGGCTGCTGGTGGTTCTCATAACTTCCTGGCGGTTACTTCCTTGGCGGTTGCTTCTTGCCTCTTACTTATTGCCTGCGGCCAAGAGATCCGCGGTGCCCTGGGCGTCGGCGGCGTCGATGTCGTGCAGTGAGATGCCGCGGGTTTCCTTGAGGAAGAACACCGCCACCATGGTCACCATGCAGGCGCCGAGCAGGTAGATGGCCACCGGAGTGGAGGACTTGAACTGGCTCAGCAGGGCGACGGCGATGATCGGGGCCATCGAACCTGCCACGATCGAGGTGACCTGGTAGCCCAGCGAGACGCCGGAGTAGCGCATCCGGGTCGGGAACATCTCGGCCATGATGGCCGGCTGGCCGGCGTACATCAGGGCGTGGAAAAGCAGGCCGATGGTGATCGCCGCGAGGATGATGAGGTCGTTCTTGGTGTCCATCATCGGGAAGGCGAAGAATCCCCAGGTGCCGCCCAGGATGGCGCCGGCCATGTAGACCGGTTTACGGCCGAAGTGGTCGGACATGCGGCCGACCATCGGGATCACGGCGAAGTGGATGAAGTGCGCCACCAGCAGCAGCAGCAGGATGCGGGAGGTGTCCGTCTGGACGATGACCTTCAGGTAGGTGATGGAGAACGTGACCACGAGGTAGTAGAGGATGTTCTCCGCGAAGCGCAGGCCCATCGCGGTGAAGACGCCGCGGGGGTAGCGGCGGAACACTTCGCCGACGCCGTAGCCCTTCTTCTCGACGGTGACTTCCTTCTGTGCCTCGAGGAAGATCGGTGCGTCGGTGACCTTGGTGCGGATGTAGTAGCCGACCAGCACGATCACGGCGGAGAGCCAGAAGGCAACGCGCCAGCCCCAGCTGAGGAAGTCGGCGGGGGAGAGTGTGGCGGACAGGGCGAACAGCACGCCGGTGGCGAGGAGGTTGCCCAGCGGAACGGCGGACTGCGGCCAGGAGGACCAGAACCCGCGGGACTTGCTGGGGCTGTGCTCGGCGACGAGGAGGACGGCGCCGCCCCATTCGCCGCCGACGGCGAAGCCCTGGACAAATCGCAGGAAGACCAGGAGGGCCGGTGCCCAGTAGCCGATCTGCTGGAAGGTCGGGAGGCAGCCCATCAGGAAGGTGGCGACACCGACCAGGATGATGCTGAGCTGGAGCAGCTTCTTGCGGCCGAACTTGTCGCCGAAGTGGCCAAAGACGATACCGCCGATCGGGCGGGCGACGAAACCAACGGCGTAGGTGACGAAAGCGGCAATAATGCCGTCCAGTTCCGTGCCGGAGTTGGGAAAGAAAACCTTGCCGAAGACAAGGGTGGCGGCCGAGGCGTAGAGGAAGAACTCATACCATTCGACAACGGTGCCGGCCATGGAGGCCGTTACGACCTTCTTCAGTCCGGACGACTTGACGTCGTCCTCATCTGGGCGCCTGGCGGCGGCGTTTTGTGTACTCATTTCGACTCCTTCGGTGTCTCCGTCGACACCCTATGGACCTCTGGACAATGGACGCCTGTGATTTGTGACACCCGGCATCATTCTCAACGAGTATGGACGCTCCCGCCCGTGGCCTCAACGGCCATTAGTGCAGAGCGCATCTGCAAAAATGCACAAGTGGTTTCATTCTCCGGTGCTTCCGTCCGCGGATTCGCGCAGGGGATCGGCATGGCCGTTATGCCGCGCGCACCCCTCGATCACGGCGGAGGTCGGTGGCGGAGTCCCCGGCGGCTGAATGAAACGTCCAGTCCGGATGTGCTTTCCAGTCCACTGTGTTCCAGGGCGGCTGCCGGCGGACCTGCAGCGGGGACGGTCCGGGGCCGGGCGTTCTTCTGCTGGACCGGCGCCGGTCCAGCAGAGGACGAGCCGAAGGATCAGCCGAAGAAGTGCCGCCGGAGCTGGCTGTTGAGCTGGCCGATCTCGGTCAGGAAACCGTCGTGGCCGATCGGCGCCTCGATCGTGTGCACCGCGACTTCGCCCGGCAGGGCAGCGGCGAGCGCGTGCGACTGGGCCGGGAAGTACAGCCGGTCCGAGTCGACGGCCGCCACCAGGAACTCCGCCGTGGCCGGAGCCAGGGCGTCGGCGAGGGCACCGCGGCCCCTGCTGATGTCATGGCTCATGAGCGCGTCGGTGATGGCGATGTAGCTGTTCGCATCGAAGCGGCGGACCAGCTTGTTGCCCTGGTGGTCGAGGTAACTCTCCACCTGGTAGCGGCCGCGCCCGGCGAGGGATCCGGCTTCCAGCGGAGCCTCGGAATCCTGGGCGTTCCGGCCGAAGCGTTCGTCCAGCTCCGCGGCCGAGCGGTAGGTGATGTGCGCGATCCGCCGGGCCAGGGCCAGGCCCGCTTCCGGCTCCGGACCTCCGTAGTAGTCCCCGCCGTTGAAGTTGGGATCCTGCCGGATGGCAAGTGTCTGCGCCTGGGCGAAAGCGATCTGTTCGGCGGTGCTGCTGGCTCCGACCGAAATCACACCGCAGCGCCGGACCCGCTCGGGGTAGCTGACGGCCCACTCCAGGGCACGCGCCCCGCCCAGGGAACCGCCCAGCACCGCGTACCAGCTCCGGATGCCCAGGGCATCCGCCAGCCTGGCCTCGGCCTCGGTGGTGTCCCGCAGCGTGACGAGCGGGAACCGTGAGCCCCAGGGCCTGCCGTCGGGCGCTGCCGACGACGGTCCCGTGGAGCCGTAGCAGCCGCCGAGGATGTTGATCGACACGACGAAGTACGCCTGCGTGTCCACCGGGGCGCCGGGGCCGGCGAGCTGTTCCCACCAGCCCGGCTCCTCGCTTGCGCCCCGTGTGACGTGGGTGTCCCCCGTGAGCGCGTGCTCGATCAGCACGGCATTGGAGCGGTCCGTGTTGAGGGTGCCCCAGGTCTCGAAGGCGAGGGTGACGTCCGGCAGCCGGGCCCCGGATTCGAGCTCGAGGTCGCCGATCCGGAGGTACCGGACGGTCCCGTCCGGGACACCACCGTCAGGGGCCGGACTGTCCGGGACACCGCCGTCCGGGACGGCACCGTCAGGGACACCGCTGTCCGGGACCGGGGCATGGGGGTGGGAGGTTGTGCTTACGGGTACACCCTGGCGGGTGACGGCAATCGTCATGTGAGGACCTAACTTCGCGCTTGCCCGCCGTCAGCTGACCGGCAGGCCAGGTCTTCACCCGGGGCACCCCGCCGCAAAAGGAGGGTTGCCGGCCAGCAAGCCGGGGCTGTCGCTGGCACTCATGACCTTTACTGAGTGTACGAAATGCGGCGGCCCGGTGGCGAAGATTGTGACGAACTTATGACTCGCAGCCGTATGACTCGCAGCATTCTTCGCGGCGTTACCCGGGGCCCCGGCGCCCGGCCACGGGGCCGGGACGCCGGGCGCGGCCGGTGCTCAGGCGGTTTTGGCCGCGCGGAATCCGGCGTCGAGGTCGGCAAGGATGTCGTCGATGTGCTCCAGGCCCACGGAGAGCCGGACCAGGCCGGGGTTCACTCCGGCGACGGTCTGCTGTTCCGGGGAAAGCTGGCTGTGGGTGGTCGACGCCGGGTGGATGACCAGCGAGCGCACGTCGCCGATGTTGGCCACGTGCGAGTGCAGTTCGAGGGCGTCGACGAAGCGTTTGCCTGCCTCGGCTCCCCCGGCGAGGTTGAAGGAAACGACGGCGCCGGTCCCCTTCGGACCGTACTTGCGGCCGCGCTCGTACCAGGGGCTGGACGGCAGCCCCGCGTAGGCGACCGATTCGACGTCGTCCCTGGCCTCGAGCCATTCGGCCACCTTGGTGGCGTTGGCGACGTGCCGCTCCATCCGCAGGCTCAGGGTCTCGATGCCCTGGGCGATGAGGAAGGCGTTGAACGGGGAGACCGCCGAGCCAAGGTCGCGCAGCAACTGGACGCGCGCCTTGAGGATGAAGGAGAGGTTGGCGCCGAGGGCGCCGTCCTTGCCGAGGTCGCGGGCGTAGACCAGGCCGTTGTAGGTGGGGTCCGGGGTGTTGAAGCCGGGGAAACGCTCCGGGTCCTTGCCGAAGTCGAAGTTGCCGGAATCCACGATCACGCCCGCGATCGCGGTCCCGTGGCCACCGAGGTACTTGGTGGCGGAGTGCACCACGATGTCCGCACCCCACTCGATCGGCCGGATGAGGTAGGGCGTGGAGAGGGTGTTGTCCACGATCAGCGGGACCCCGGCCTCGTGTGCCACCTGCGAGATGCCCTCGATGTCCAGCACGTCCTGGCGCGGGTTGGAGACCACTTCGCCGAAGAACAGCTTGGTGTTGGGCCGCACGGCGTCGCGCCACTGCGCCAGGTTGTCCGGGTCCTCCACGAAGGTCACGGAGATGCCGAACTTCTTCAGTGTGTGCGCCAGCAGGTTGTAGGTGCCGCCGTAGAGGCTGGGGCTGGCCACCACATGGTCGCCGGCCTCGGCAACGTTCAGGATCGCGAGGGTCTCCGCGGCCTGTCCGGAGCTCAGCAGCAGGGCCGCCAGTCCGCCTTCCAGGCTGGCCACCCGCTGTTCCACGGCGTCCTGGGTAGGGTTGCCGATCCGGGTGTAGATGGGAGCCAGCTCGGCGAGGGCAAAGCGGTTGGCGGCGCTTTCGGCACTGGGGAAGACGAACGACGTCGTCTGGTAGATCGGCAGCGACCGGGCGCCGGTGGCGCTGTCCGGCTCCTGGCCGGCGTGGATCTGGCGGGTTTCGAAGGACCAGGCACTGGACATCGGGATACTCCTTAGGGACCGGGCACAGGCGGCCCCGGAGCCCCTGGGCCCGGGTCAGCACTGGCGCCGCGCTTGCCCTCCGGCGGGCGCCGGACGGCCAGGTCTTCACCCGGGGCACCCCACCGCGGAACGAGGGTTGCCGGCCAGCTAGCCGGGGCTGTGTGCTGGCACTCATGACCTGCCTCCAGTCTAGGAACAGTCCGGGCCGTGGAGAGCTTTGTGACGAAGATGAAGCTGGGCACCCGGAGGGGCCGGAAGGCCCTTCCATTCTCCGCGGCAGATGGCATACTGCCCGGCGGGGAGCCCCTTGAACGACATCCCACCACGGTTAGGCAAGCCTAAGCTGAGAGCCGCATCACAAAGTGTCAAGATGAGGGCATGCGCATGGATCACGTCTCTTACGCCTGTGAACAAGATGGCCTCGCTGCCACCACCGAACGAATTGCGTCTGCCCTCGGCGTCGAAGCCGTGAAGGGCGGAGTACACCCCCGATTCGGGACCCGCAACATGATCATCCCGCTCGCGGGACACAAGTATCTCGAGGTCGTGGAGGTCCTGAACCACCCCGCGTCCGACAAAGCCCCCTTTGGACAGGCCGTCCGCGCCCGCTCCGAAGCAGGCGGCGGCTGGATGGGCTGGTGCGTTGAAGTTGACGACCTCGCCCCGTTCGAGGAACGGCTCGGCCGCTCCGCCGTCAACGGCAACCGCAAGTTCCCGGACGGCCGCGAGCTGGTCTGGAAACAGATCGGCATCCTCGGGCTCATCGCCGATCCCCAGGTCCCCTACATGCTCAAGTGGGAAGGCGATCCGGACCTCCACCCGTCGAAGGCCTACGAGAGCAATGTCAAGATGTCCGCCCTCACGATTGCCGGCTCGGCAGAGCGTGTCACCGAATGGCTCGGTGTCCCGGTCGAGAGGCCGCTGGAAGACGTGGCCGTGAACTGGCTCGCTCCCCGCGGGACGCCC